>DASTVC010000186.1:0-5785 GCA_035759295.1 Longimicrobium sp.
CCTTCCTCTGCTCATCCTGGCCGGGTGCACCATGAACCTGGGCGCGGTAGAGGGGCCGGACGCCAACGCCATCCCCACCACCTGGCCGTACCAGAGCATGGTGTTCGCCGCGCGCACGGCGGACGGCGTGTTCGTGGTGGACCTGGGATGGGGGGGCGCGGAGCGCGCGCTGCGGCGGGGGCTGGCGCAGATCGGCGCGCGGCCCGAGGACGTGACGGACGTGTTCATGACGCACAGCCACCGCGACCACATCAACGCGTGGCCGCTGGTGCGGCACGCGCGCTTTCACATGATGCAGGCAGAAGTTCCGTTCTTCGAGAGCATGGTGGGCCACGCCGACGTCCCCTCGCGCGCGGCGCGTGCCGTGCGCGGCGACGCGGGGCCCTGGCACGGCGAGGTGGCGGTGCGGCCGTTCTCGGGCGACACCACCTTCGTGATGGGCACGGACACCATCCGCGCCTTCGTGGTCCCCGGCCACACGGCCGGGAGCACGGCGTACCTGTACCGCGGCGTGCTGTTCGCGGGCGACGCCATCTCGCGGCCGTACCACACCGGCTTCGGGCCGGGGATGGGGATCTTCACCGAGGACAAGGCCCGCAACCACGCAGAGCTGATCTCCCTCTTCGAGCGCCTGCGCCCGTACGACGTGCAGTGGGTGTGCACCGCCCACGCCAAGTGCGCCCGCCCCGACGAGCGCTTCATCCGCAAGGTACTGCGCTGACGTTCCGGTAATACCCGGGCCAGGCAGAAACCGGTTGCCTCATCTCGTATTGAAGCCGAAAAAAAAGCACCGATAAAATCCAGCGGACGGTGTCATTCTGAGGGAGGCGCGCGCCCGGTCCTTTCCGCTTGCACCATCACCCGTGCGCCGACCGAAGAATCTCTACGATGGGCGCACGATCGCGTCGGCTACGTCAGCTTTGGCGCGAGAGGCCTCCCGTTCCCGATAAAGATTCTTCGGTCGGCGCCACGGTTTGGAGCGTAAGACGCTGTGCGCGCGGCGCCTCCCTCAGAATGACACCGATCGTCCAGAGACAGTCATTTTGCGGATCCGGTCTCAGGATCAAGAGACGACAACGCCGCGTCCCGCCAGCCAGCGGAACGCGGCGTTCTTCATCTACAGAAACGACCTACCGCGCCGCCTCCGCCCGGGCGCGGACGACTTGGAGGATGTTGCCCTGGATCTGGCGCATCACGAAGTCGGTCCAGAGGGAGGCGTAGCCATTGAAGTGCGTGCTGAGCCGGTGTGTGCTCCACAGGCGCAGCTCCACCTCTCCGGGGGCGATGGGGACGATCTCGTAGGTGCCGTCGAGCACGTCGAAGTACTCGCCGCCCACGGTGACGTGCTGGTCCAGGGTCGTCGTGGGGATGCTGTCGACGGCGATGGTGAAGGAAAGGCGCTTCTGCGGCACCCACTCGATGACCGTCTCGCGAAAGAGAACGCCGCGCTCGAAGCTGGCCTGCCGCACGCCGCCCACGCCCTCGTGCGAGAGGGTTGCCTCGATGGGCCGCGGAAAGCCGATGCGGTGGATGAAGCTGGTGCGGTACTCCTCTGGACGAATCGCCGGGACGCGGATGATCTGGCTCCACACGGTCGGCGCGTCGGCGTGGATGCGGATGCGGTTCTCCACCACGCGCCGCGTCTGCAGCTGCGGCATCCGCTGCTCCAGCGGGCCCGCGGCGTAGGGAAGGACCAGCACCATCACGAACGCCGTCGCGCGCAGCCGCCGGTTGCGGATGGAGCGGACGATGACGGCCAGCGCGCCGCCCGCCAGCGCCATCACAAAGAAGACGGGCGTCATCATCACCACGCAGATCAGCCCTTCCACCCCCACGGCGAGCACGGTGACCAGGAGGATGAAGGTGGCGGCGAGCGCCAGCAGCAGCGCCGTGAACGCGCGGCGCTGGTCCCGAGGCGCGCCCGCGACGGCCGCGTAGCCCACGGCCAGCGGCACCAGAAAGATGAAGGTGAAGGTCATCGGCTCCGCGATGGGGAGCGATTCGCTGAACGCCAGCCGGGCCAGCAGCCCGTACAGCACGCCGCCCACCACGGTGGCGGCGATCATCTGCTCTTTGCTCAGGCGCATCGTGGGCGCTCGACGATCAAGGTGAGAATGGACACGAACGCGTTTTTGAACACGTTCATCTGAACATGTTCAAGATGATGTAGATCGATCCGAAACGCAAGAAAAATCGCCGCGCCCCTGATGGGGCGCGGCGATTCGACTGTGAATGCGCCACGTGCGTCAGATGTGGATGGCGCGGCCGCCGGCGGCGAGGGCGGCTTCCTTCACCGCTTCGGGGAGAGTGGGGTGCGCGTGCACCGTCATGGCGATGTCCTCGGCGCTGCTGTGGAACTCCATGGCCAGCGCGGCCTCGGCGATCATGTCGCTGGCGCGCGGGCCCAGGATGTGGAGGCCCAGCAGCCGGTCCGTCTTCGCGTCCGCGATCACCTTCACCATCCCGTCCGTCTCGGCCATGGCGCGGGCGCGGCCGTTGGCCTGGAAGGGGAACTTACCCACGCGGTACTCGCGCCCGGCGGCCTTCGCCTCTTCCTCCGTCATCCCCACGGACGCGATCTCGGGCCAGGTATAGACCACGTTGGCCACGGCGTCGTAGTTGATGTGCCCGTGCTTCCCGGCGGCGAACTCCACAGCGGCGACGCCCTCCTCCTCCGCCTTGTGCGCCAGCATCCGCCCGCCGATGGCGTCACCGATGGCGTAGACGCCGCCCACGCCGGTGTGGAAGCGCTCGTCCACCTGGATCACGCCGCGCTCCAGCCGCACGCCGGCTTCCTCGAACCCCATCCCTTCCGTGCACGCGCGGCGGCCGACGGCCACCAGTACGTAGTCCGCCTCGATCGGCTCCGCCCCCTCCACCGAGACCACTACCTTGTCGCCGCGCCGCTCCGCACCGGTCACGCGGGTACCGGTGCGCAGCTCGAAGCCTTCCTTGCGGAAGATGCGGTCGGCGGCGCGCACGATCTCGGCGTCCATGCCGGGAAGGATGGTGGGCGCCATCTCCAGCACCGTCACCTTGGCCCCCAGCCGCAGCCACACGCTCCCCAGCTCCATCCCGATTACGCCGCCACCGACGACGACGAGGTGCCCGGGGACTTCGGGGATGGTGAGCGCGCCGGTGCTGTCGATGATGCGCTCATGGTCGAACTTGAGGAACGGCAGCTCCACGGGCACGGAGCCGCTGGCCAGGATGACGTGCTTCGCCCGCAGCGTACGCGTGCCGCCCTCGGCCTGCACTTCGACGGTCTCCGGCGAGGTGAGCCGGCCGAAGCCGCGGACCCACTCGATCTTGTTCTTCTTGAACAGGAAGGCGACGCCGTCCGTGTTCGCCTTCACCACCGCGTCCTTGCGGGCGTGCATCTTCGCGACGTCCATCTTCGGCTCGTCGACGGTGATGCCGTGCAGCGCCGACTTGTGACGGATCTGGTCGAACAGCTCGGTGCTGTCCAGCAGCGCCTTGCTGGGGATGCACCCCACGCGAACGCAGGTGCCGCCCAGCGCGCTCTCCTTTTCCACGCAGGCGGTCTTGAAGCCCAGCTGCGCGGCGCGGATGGCGGCCACGTAGCCGCCGGGCCCCCCGCCCAGCACGACGAGGTCGAAGGTATCTTCTGCCATGAGAACCAGTGCGTGAGTGGCGTCAGTGCGTTGAGTGCGGGAGTGGTCTCCACCGCACGAAAATCGTTCTGTCGATCCCCCGCGCACCATGCGGCGCGGCGGAGGGGAAGCATGGGGCGCGCGGCGGCATCCGGCAAGCGGCGCGACCCCGTACAAAGGGGTGTGGGCGAGAGGAACGGAGTGTGCCTGACGTTCGTCCCACGAGACGCCTGCGTGGCGACGGGATTCACGAGACGATGGAGCGATTTGCGTGCGGCGCTGGTTTCTGTCCTACCTGGAGATCTGGCTGAGCGCGGTGGGCGTCGCCGTGATCCTGTTCCTGCCGTCGCTGGTGGGCGTATCGCGCGAGAACTACTGGTACGTAACGGCGCTGGTGGCCATTACCGTCGGCGTGGTGCACGGGCTGATCTTCTGGAGCGTGCACCGGCGGCAGCGCTACGTGCGCGACCGCACCGTGGCGCAGGTGCGCGCCATGCTGCGCGACGACATCCACAAGCAGGTCGCGGCGCTGCTCACCATGGATGCACAGGCGACGGACCGCCAACGCATGCAGCTGGACGGCGTGTTCGATTCCATGATCCTGCTGGACCACATGCTGGAGTCGCTTTCCACCGAGCGCCTGCGCGTGTGGACGGGCTCGGAAGAAGGGCGGATCGAGATGGACAAAGGCACGCACCCGTCCGCATCGAGCCGATCGCCCGACCTGCACGTGCACCGCGACACGCGCAACTGATCCACGGAATCTACAAAAAGCTACTGCCGGAAGATCGCTGTCATTCTGAGGAAGGCGCCGCGCCAAACCGTCTTCGCGCTCCAGGCCGTGGCGCCGACCGAAGAATCTTTATCGGGAACGGGCAGGGCCCCTCGTGCCGAAGCCGATGTAGCCGACAGGATCGTGCGCCGATCATAAAGATTCTTCGGTCGGCGCACAGTCGATGGTGCACCCTGAAAGGACTGCGCGCGCGCCTCCCTCAGAATGACACCGTCCGCAGGATGTTCATGGTGTTTTTCCCGATTTGCGATCACGTGCGTGGTTGAGTGGCTTCAGGTCCGGTGCGGCGCTCCCTCAGGAAGTCAACGTTCCGTTTTGGCGGGATTCTTCCCATCCCTGCCGAAACACGAAAGGACCTGCCGCATCGCGACAGGTCCTTTCGTATCATCCACTTCCGCACTCACGCACTGACGCACTCCCGCACTTCATCCCTCGAGCAGCATCGCGGTCGGATCTTCCACCATCCGCTTGACGGTCACCAGGAACCGGACCGCCTCGCTGCCGTCGACGATGCGGTGGTCGTAGGTGAGGGCGACGTACATGATGGGGCGGATCTCGATGGCGCCGTTCACCACCACGGGGCGCTCCACGATGTTGTGCATCCCCAGAATGCCCACCTGCGGCGGGTTGAGGATCGGCGTGGAGAGCATGGAGCCGAACACGCCGCCGTTGGTGATGGTGAAGGTGCCGCCCTGCAGCTCGTCCAGCGTGAGCTTGCCGTCCTTGGCGCGGGTGCCCAGGTCGGCGATGGTCTTCTCCAGCCCCGCGAAGCTCAGCCGGTCCGCGTCGCGCACCACGGGGACCACGAGCCCCTCTTCCGCACCGACCGCGATGCCGATGTCGTAGTAATGCTTCAGGACGATCTCGTCGCCCTGGATCTCGGCGTTCAGCCGCGGGAACTGCTTCAGCGCGCCGATCACCGCCTTGGTGAAGAACGACATGAAGCCCAGCTTGATGCCGTTGCGCTTCACGAAGTCGTCCTGGCGCGCCTTGCGCAGGTCCATGATGGCCTTGAGATCCACCTCGTTGAAGGTGGTGAGGCTCGCCGTGGTCTGCTGCGCCTCTACCAGACGCCGCGCGATGGTCTGCCGCCGGCGAGACATCCGCTGCCGCTCCTCGCGTCCCGCCTGCGCGGGTGCCGGAGCCGGCTTCGCGGCCGGTTGGGCGGGAGCCGCGGGCTGCACGGGCGCGGCGGGCTGGGCCGGAGCCGCGGGTTGAGCGGGGGCGGCGGCGGGCTGCGCGGCGCGGGCACGGCCGTCCTCGATCACCTTCAGCACGTCTTCCTTGGTGACGCGCCCGTTGGGGCCGCTGCCGCGGATGGTGGCCACGTCCAGCCCGTGCTCCGCCACCAGCGCGCGCACCGCCGGCGACGTCTGCG
>DASTVC010000187.1:0-4790 GCA_035759295.1 Longimicrobium sp.
CCATCCGGTCCGCGCAGGCGCCGTCGAGCCACACCTCCGGGTGCGTATTCAGCAGCAGCCGCGCCGGGGGGGCCTCGCCCAGGCAGCGCAGCAGCGAGGTGTCGCGCCAGGCGCGGCAGCTGTCGCTCACGTACAGCAGCCCCTCCTGCAGCCGGGGGTCGTGCGGATGGAGCAGCCCCTCCAGCTCCCGGAACGGGTCCGGCTGGCCGCGATAGGGCTGGTGCATGCAGAGGGTGCGGATGGGCGCGCCGGCCGCCCTGCCGAGCGCCGCCAGCTCCCAGTCCAGGTGCGCGCGCCGCTCCGCCGGGTCGGCCGGGTACGTCTCCAGGTCGTAGTGCAGCCCGATCTCGTGGCCCATGCCGCGAAGCCCGGCCAGCACCCGCCGCCCGTCCACCGAAAGCGGGTTGTACGGCTGCGTAAGGCACACGTAGTACGTCGCGCGGGCGCCACACGCCGCTTCCACCCGCGCCATCTCCTCCACGCCCCACAGGTGGATGTCGATGTCGTGCCGCAGGTACGCGGCGCCGGCCTCGGCATCCGCCATGCGGCTCACGGGCAGCAGCGAGTACCCGCGTCCGCGCAGCGCCACCAGGAGGTCCCGGTATTCGTCCAGGCCAAACCCCGGCAGTCCCGAGCTCAGCATCCGTCCCCGTCCGCGGCGAAACGCCGGATCATGCCGCGCTGCCCGCCAGCGCGCCCGCCTCGCGCGCGATCCGCTCCCGCACCGCGTCGGCGCTGCGGCGAATCCCCTCCTCAAGGTCCACCTTGGCCTCGAAGCCCAGCAGGTCGCGAGCCTTCTTCACCTCGGGAACGCGCAGCTCCACGTCCACGTAGTCGCGCCGCACGAACTCGATCTCCGACCTGGACTCCAGCACCCGCACCACGGTGCTGGCCAGGCCGTAGATGGTGGTGACCGCCCGCTGGTTGCCGATGTTGAACGACTCGCCCACCGCGTTGGGGTGGGTCAGGGCCAGCATCACCCCGTCCACCATGTCGTCCACGTAGCACCAGGCGCGGATCTGCGTGCCGTCGCCGTGAATCTCCAGCGTCTGGTCGCGCAGCGCCCGCTCGATGAAGATGCGGATGGCGCCCTCACCCACCTGCGCGCCGCCGTACACGTTGAACGGGCGCACCACCGCCACTGGTAGCCCCTTCTCCTGGAAGTAGGCGATGGCCAGGTGCTCCTCGGCCAGCTTGCTCACCGCGTAGGTCCAGCGCGCCTCGCCCACGTTGCCCACCACCGTCTGGTCCAGCTCCGACGAGCGGAACGCCCGCTGGCCGAAGACCTCGCTGGTGCTGAAGCAGACCACCCGCTCGCAGTCGGGGAGCTCGCTGGCCGCCTCGAGCACGTTGGCCGAGCCCACCATGTTCACCCGCATGGTGGTGATGGGCGAGCGGATCACCGTGTCGATGCCGGCGATGGCCGCGCAGTGCACCACCAGGTTGGCCCCCTGCATGGCGCGGCGCACCCCGTCCAGGTCCAGCACGTCACCCTTCACCAGCGTGAGGTTGGGGTGGTCGCGAAACGACTGCCCCGCCAGCGCGTTGCGGGTCAGGTTGTCGAACGCCACGATGCGGTTGTGCTCGATCAGCTTTCCGATCAGGGTGCTGCCGATGAAGCCGGCGCCGCCGGTGATGAACAGGGTCTTGCCCGTGATCGCGGGAGTGTTGGTCATCTCTCTTCCGATGTAAGCGAAATCCGGTCTTCGCCGGCCTGCTCGTAGGTCCTGGCGCACTCCACGCACGCCGCGCGCTCGTCGGGGCCAAAGCGCAGCGTGGCGCCGCAGCGGCACGCCCAGCCAATGCGCCGCGCGGGAACGCCGCCCATCAGGGCGTAGTCCGGCACGTCCTTCGTCACCACCGCCCCCGCCGCCACGAACGCCCACTCGCCCACGGTGGCGCCACAGACGATGGTGGCGTTCGCGCCGATGCTGGCGCCGTAGCGCACCCGCGTGGTGGCGTAGTCGGCCGAGGTGTTGCGCGGAAACGCCGAGCGCGGCGTGCGCACGTTGGTGAACACCATGCTCGGCCCGCAGAACACGTAGTCCTCCAGTACCACGCCCTCGTACAGGGAAACGTTGTTCTGGATCTTGACCCCGTTGCCCACGGTCACGCGGGGGGCGACGAACACGTTCTGCCCCAGCGAGCAGCGCTCGCCCAGCGTGGCGCCTGCGGAGACGTGGCTGAAGTGCCAGATCTTGGTCCCCGCGCCGATCTCCGCCCCCTCGTCCACGATCGCCGTCTCGTGGGCGAACCACCCCTTCCCCTGCTCCGTCGCGCTCATCAGTCCACTTTCCATGGCTCCCACGACCCCAGGTTGATTTCCTGGGGGAGGTCCTTCGATGTCCCGGCGCGATCGGAAAGCTCACCAGATCGCGCAACAGGTGGTCGATGCAGCCGGGCGTCTCGCGCTGCGTCTGGCGGATGCGCGTTTCTCCCGCGCCGATCCCGCCGCCGTGCCGTCGCAAGTCAGCCCACGCGGTGTGTATCCGCGTTTTCCGCGAAACACCTTAGCCGTCATCCGCGCGCCGGAGACAGCGGACGGCTCACCAGATCGCGCAACAGGTCGATGCAGCCGGGCGTCTCGCGCTGCGTCCGGCGGATGCGCGTTTCCCGCGCCGATCCCACCGCCGTGCCGTCGCAAGTCAGTCGACGCGGTGTGTATCCGCGTTTTCCGCGAAACACCTTAGCCGTCATCCGCGCGGCGGAGACAGCGGACGGCTCACCAGATCGCGCAACAGGTGATCGATGCAGCCGGGCGTGGCGCGCAGCGTCCGGCGGATGCGCGTTCTCCCGCACCGATGCAGCCGGGCGTCTCGCGCTGCGTCTGGCGGATGCGCGTTCTCCCGCGCCGATCTCGCCGCCGTGCCGTCGCAAGTCAGCCCAACGGTGTGTATCCGCGTTTTCCGCCAAACACCTTAGCCGTCATCCGTGCGCTGGAGACAGCGGACGGCTACACCTGTCGCGCGTCTTTTACCACGGCCTGGACCTCGCGCGGATGCCAAGGGTGGATGTCATCCAACATCCATCTCGAAAAAACGCGGATGGCCCCCTGCCGTATCCGATCCGTCCGCCGACCCTCGGCTTCGCGAGACGTGGGTGCCCGCGACCGCCACCGGGGCAGCCGACACCGTCCGGCGCTCGATCAGTAATCCAGTGGCAGCGCGATCGTGCGCCCGTCGCGGGCAGACAGGTAGATGCCCACCAGCAGCTCCAGCGAGCGCAGCCCCTCGCGCCCGTCCGTCTCCGCGTGCGCCACGCCCCGCAGCGTGTCGATCACGTTCTCGTAGTACCGCGGGTGGCCGAAGCCGTAGACGGAGGTGGTTTCGTAGCTGGCCTCGCGCACCCGCAGGTCGTCCTCGTGCGGCTCGGCGAACTCCCAGTGCTCGATCTCGTTGATGGCCACTCCGCCCAGCCGCACCGTCCCCTTTTCACCGATCACGGTGATGGAGCCCTCCAGGTTGCGCGGATAGGTGAGCATGGTGACGTTCAGCGAGCCCAGGGCCCCGGAGCGCCAGCGCACGTTCACCACCCCCGTGTCCTCCACCTGGATGTTGCGCGCCAGCGTCGCCGTGAACGCGCTGATGCTCTCCACCGGGCCGATCAGCCAGTCCAGCAGGTCCACGTAGTGGCTGGCCTGGTTCATCAGCGCGCCGCCGTCGAACTCCCACGTGCCCCGCCACCGCGCGCTGTCGTAGTACGACTGCGGGCGGTTCCAGAACACGTTCACGTTCACCATGTAGATGCGCCCGAACCGGCCGCCGTCGATGGCGCGCTTGAGCAGCTGAACCGTGGCGTTCTGCCGGTTCTGCTTGACGACGAAGAGCCGCACCCCGGCCTGGTCGCACGCCTGTACCAGCCGCTTGCCGTCCTGCCAGCGGGTGGCCATGGGCTTTTCGCTGATCACGTGCCGCCCCGACTGCGCCACCTGCATCCCCTGCTCGGCGTGCAGCCCGCTGGGCGTGCACAGCACCACCGCGTCCGCGTCGGACTCCTCCAGCAGCGCCTCGATGCGGCGATACGGACGCGCCCCCGTGCGCTCCGCCGCCGCGCTCACCGCCGCCTCGTCCACGTCGCACACGGCCACCACCTCGGCGTGCTCGCCGTGCTTCTGCAGCGCCTCCACGTGCTTTTCCGAGATCCGCCCGCACCCCACGATCGCGAACCGGATGCGGCGCCCGTTGATGGCGCCGTCCCCCTGCATCATCGCCGCCACCTCAGCCCCCCACCGCGTAGAAGCACTCGATCGCCTTCGCCACCCGCTCGCGTTCCTCCGCCTCCAGCTCCGGGTACACGGGGATGGAAATCACCTCCGCCGCCGCCCGCTCCGACTCGGGAAAATCGCCCGCGGAGTAGCCCAGGTAGGCGAAGCACGGCTGCAGGTGCAGCGGCACCGGATAGTAGACCGCGCAGCCGATCCCCCGCGCCTGCAGGTGCTCGCGCAGCCGGTCGCGGTCGCGCACCCGCAGCGTGTACTGGTTGTAGACGGACTCGTTGCCTTCGGGGACCAGAGGGCGGCGGACGAAGCCGGCGTCCTCCAGCGCCGCGAAGCGCGCGTCGTACCAGGCCGCGTTGGCCCGGCGCGCGTCGCTCCACTGGTCCAGGTACGGCAGCTTCGCCAGCAGGATCGCCGCCTGCAGGGTGTCCAGCCGCGAGTTGAAGCCCACCTCGTCGTGGTGGTACATCTTTACCCCGCCGTGCGTCCTCAGGCGGCGGATGCGGTCCGCGTACGCGTCGTCGTCCGTCACCAGCATCCCGCCGTCGCCGTACCCGCCCAGGTTCTTGGACGG
>DASTVC010000188.1:0-7572 GCA_035759295.1 Longimicrobium sp.
TGGCCGCTTGCTGTGTATCGACGCTACGGCTGCGGCTTCTCGATGCGCATCACCGTCACCGAGGGGACGTCATCATCATCCCTGACGACCACCACCATACGGTTGCCGCGAATTGCTTTCGGGGTGGAGCGATACGGCCCGGGCATGACGACGCGGCCCAGGTAGCGGCCATCTGCCTCGAAGACGTCCAGGACTCGCGCTTCGTTACGACCGGCCATGGGGATCACCCACAGCCGCCCGGCATCGTCGAACAGAAATCCGGCCAGCGGGGGATGGATATGGGGGATGCGCGAGACGTCGATCTTGCCGCCCTGCCGCGTGAATTCCGAGAAGCTTTCGACGATGCGGTCGCGGTCCTCGCGCGAGACGGGGACGCGCGGGTTTTCCCGCTCTACCACGGTGTGGCTGGCGCCGCCGTCGAATGCGTGGCGCTCGATGCGGTACTGTGCCGTGTTCGCCACCCAGACCCCGCCCTCCGGATCCAGTGCCCAGACCTGCCTGCCGGTGAACGGCACCGCCACCTGGGTGATGCGCCGGTTGCGCTCATCCCCGCGCGTGAGTTGGAACTGCTCAGCCTTGAATTCCGGCAGATGGAACGTGTCGCGCGGCTCCCCCGGCGCATCTCCGCGGACGATGGACGTGACGATGGAGCCGTCTGTCGCGATTGTGCCCGTCACATCGTACAGCCGGCCCTGCGAGTCGAAGCGCCCGGGCCACGGCGATGTCGTCAGCATGGAGGTGCGCGGGTGCGTGGCCACCAGCGCGCCCGAGGTGTCGTAGACGGCAAACCGCGCGTTTCCGTCATCCAGCACCCAGAGCCGTCCGTCCGGCGCCCACGCCATACCGGCGATTCCGCCGAACTCCCGTGGTCCCCCGCCTTGTCGCCCGATGGAGCGCACGTGGCGGCCGTTCGCCTCGAAGACCCGGATCTGGCGCTGCTGCGCATCGGCCACCCACACGCGCCCCAACGGGTCGATGGTCACGTCAACGACGTTCGCGAAGGCCTCCGGCCCGTTCCCGTTGCGCGACCCGATCCGCGCCTCCTCTACCAGGCGCCACTCCCGGCCGCTGCTCCAGGATCCGGGCCGGCTGTTGTCCGCACCATTATCCGCGTCCCCGCACCCGGACAGAACCAGTGCCAGGAGAGCGGCTGAAAAGAGCCACCTCTGCGGGTAAATGACCGCATGGGATTCGACTCGCGGCCTGTTCACTGTTCGATGGGCCGGCAAACCGTTGAGGAGCGACTGACGGATGTGACGTAGTAGTTGCCGAATGGATCGTGCCAATAGAGGGTTACCGTGGTGGTAGTCGTCACGCACTCGTACGTCTGCGTGGCTGCGGGCGAAGCAGTGGTGATGATGAGTGCGCCGGCCGCGAGGATGATTCGGATGGGAGTGCGCATAAAGGGCTCTGCAGGTGGAGGGCAACATAAAGTTTCCTGTCATTCCCAGGATATTGCCGACATGAATTAGCTGCAAGAGAGTTGTTGAGGGCGGAAGCGTGACGCGGGATGTGCTCGTCCGAGACGGTCTACCCTGAGGCTGAGAACGTGGCCCTTTTCACCAACATCGGGCAGATAAACGAAGGGGCGGGGATCACGTTGGTCCTCGCCCCTTTGCGCTTCGTGTCGTTATGGCTACGGCTGCGGCTCCGTGGCCGCGGGTGCCGGAACGGTCTTCGGCGCGCTGGTGAGCACGGTCGTGCTGGTCCACGGGACGGTCACCGGGCAGGCGTTCGGAATCGGCGCCACCTGCAGCGGTTGGGAACGCGGCATCTGCGGGACCGGCTCGCCCCGCCGCGCGCCGGGCATAGGATCGTTGGTCTGGCACGCCTCGTCGACCATGATCTCGATCCTCCGCTCCTGCTTCGGATCCTCGACGTGCTTCCGCGGGGTCGCGGACGTCACCTGCTGCACGGGGCCGCTGACCTGCAGGACCGCCGGCTCCGGGTGCTGGCTGTCTGCCCCGGGGTGCTGCGTGCCAGCCGCGCAGCTGGACAGAAAGATCAGGCCGAGAGCGTAGGTGACTCGCATGATGGTCGTCATCCGAAAAGGGTTTCCGTCCCCGCGTTGGATGCCCGTCCCCGATTCCAGCGTTGCTCCACCATCCCTATCCAGAACGTCCCTCGTACACAAGATAACACACCCTGCACTGGCGCACGATATCCTTTCGCCCGGAGGGAAGGCGCGTTATCATGAAGATGCAGTTGAACGTGTTCAATATCCTCCCGGGGAGGTTTCGATGTCGATCAGGAGCTACTACCGCTGGGCGCTGGTGCTTCCGCTGCTGGTGCCCGCGCTCGTTTCGCCGCTGGGGATGCTCAACCCGCAGCCGCCGGGGTTCACGACGATGCTGACATACCTGCTATTCATGTCGGTGCTGATCGGCGGCGTGCCGTATGTGCTGTTCGCGATCGGCTTTCTGCTCTGGATGCGCGGCGCCTCCGATGCGCGTATCCGCCGTGGAATCCTGCTGTCGCCGCTGGTCTACACCGGGGTGATGCTCCTCTGCCTCACGCTGTTTCTGCTGATCGACGGCACGTTCTCGAACAGTTCGGATTCAATGGGAATGTTCGTGGGGTTCGCCCTGCTGTTTGGATACGGCTACGTGGCTCTCGCGGAGCTGGGCCGCCTGCTCCTTCGCCCGGGCGCCGCTTCTGCCGAGCCCGCACCAGCCGTGTAGGACCTCGAACGCGAGCCAGGCGGGGAGATCGCGGCCGATCCCCCCGCCCGGCTGCTCGTCAGGAATTCGCCTCGGGTGCCGCGGCCGGGGCGGGGAACTCCACGTTCTCGTAGATCTCCCGCAGCGGGATGGTGCACCCGACGGACGTGAGCACGAGCGAGGCGTCGAGCCCGCTCACCGTCCCGAGATGCCAGAACTCCCCGTGCCGGACGAATCGCTCTACCAGCGGCTGGTCCTGCGCAACCAGCACGTACTCCTGCAGTGTTTCGATGGTGCGATAGTGCTGGAACTTCTCCCCGCGATCGTACGCCTCGGTCGTGGGAGAGAGCACCTCGACGATCAGTGAAGGGTTCATCAACGTATCCATTACACCGTCGCGAAACCGCTTCTCGCCGCACATCGCAACCACGTCTGGATAGGTATACCTGCGTCCGTCGCCGATCTGTACTCGCATTTCGTTGGCCCACGCACGGCAGGCTTTGCCGCGAAAGCACGCCCGAAGCTCCGCGTGGATGTTGAGGCCGATGGTGACATGGGGGTCAGGAGCGCCGGCCAGCGCGACGATGCGGCCGTCGATGTACTCGCTCTTGAACTCGGCGTGGCGCTCGAGCGCGAGGTATTCTTCCGGGGTGTAGTAGGTCAGGGCAGCCGTGGCCATGTTCTCCTCTCGGACCGGGTTGGCCCGAGTGTAATTTTCGTAGATGTAAATGCGCAAGTGGCTTGCGCTTGACCGCAACGGATGCGCCACAGGCGCGCAGAAAATCTACAGGTTGATACGACCGCTGGCGCGAACAGGATAGCGTCCTGGTCGTGCGATGCGGAAGCAGTTCCCCCTCCGCATCGGCGGATGTCGCTCACCCGGCCGGTGGCGGCGTCTGCTTCTCCGGGATCGGGTTGCGGATGGCGGGGAGGGTGCGCAGGTAGCGGTAGATGGCGCGCAGGTCGTCGTCGCGCATGCGCCGCAGCTCGTGCCAGGGCATGAACGGGTGGATGCTGTCGCCCCGCGGTTTCACGCCCGTGCGCAGCGCGCGCAGAAAGTCTTCCTCCGTCCACCGGCCGATCCCCGTCTCCATGTCCGGCGTGAGGTTGGCGGGGTTCGCGGGGAAGGATGACGACGCGTCGCCGGCGAACAGGCGGTCCATGTCCGCCTTCTGCTGCAGGCCGCCGCGCGGCGTGTGGCAGTCGCCGCAGAGGGAGACGTGGTTGGCCAGGTAGCGGCCGTACTCCGCGTCCGCGGCGGGGCGGGGCGCCACGGTCGCGGTGGGGCTCGCCGGGCCCAGCGTAAAGACGCGGGCGGCGCGGTAGACCAGGCTGGGGCTGTTGCGCAGCGGGTTGCGGACGGGCGGCAGGCTCTTGAGGTAGCGCGCCACGGCCAGCGCGTCGCGCTCCGACATCCCCCGGAACCACGCGTACGGCATCACCGGCGCCAGCGTGTGTCCCTCGCGGTCCTCGCCGGAGCGGATGGCGCGCACGATCTCCGCGTCGCTCCAGGCACCCAGCCCCGTCTCGCGGTCGGGGGTGAGGTTGGCCGCGCGGATGGTGCCCAGCCGCCAGTTGCGGAACGCCAGGCCACCGCTAAGCGGACCGTCGGAGTTGCGCGGATCCGCCGAGTGGCAGTGCCCGCAGACCGCCACGTTCCGCACGATGTACTCGCCGCGCGCCACCAGCCCCGTGGTATCGCCTACCGACGAGGCGGAGAGGGCCGGGAGCGGCACGTGCCCCCCGCCGCAGGAGGAGAGGAGCGCGATCCCCATCGCCCCGCATCCCGAGGCGAAAATCGCGCGGCGGATCCTGGCGGCGGTGCTCTTCATCGTCCCCCTCCGGCGGATGGGTGCGGCTGTGCCAACCCTCCATCATCTCCGAGCAAGGATGATGCACACGGCGGGGTGCGGAGGCAACAGAATCGTTCGATCAGCGCCCCGGCTTCTCGATCCGCATCAGCACCACGGACTCCACCCCGTCCGCGTTCAGCACCACGCTCGCCATCCGGTCTCCCCTGACGGTGGGAGCGGGCAGAGGCTGCAGCGGGCGGGGGACCGAAACCTCTCCCAGGTAGCCGCCGTCCGGGCCAAATACGTCCATTACCGGCGTTCCGCGAAAGGGAACCACCCACAGGTATCCGTCATCGGTTATGAAGAAGTGCATGATGACGGGGTGCGTTTTCGGGATGCGGGATTCGTCGATCCGCCCGCCGCTCCGCTGAAAGCCGCGGTAGTTGTCGAGGATCTGCTTCCGCTGCTCTGGCGTCACCGGCCGCGGCTGCGTGGGGCGCTCCACGATGCGATCCACCGTCCCGTCGAACCGGTAGCGGGTGAGCCTGTACTGGTCGGTCACCGCCACCCAGATGAATCCTTCCGGATCCAGCCGCCATTGCTGATCGGCGGAGAATGGCACGTTCACCCGGTTGATGCTTCGGTCGCGGCCCTGCTCCCTCACCACCTCGAACATCGCCTCCTCGAACGGCGGCACGAGAAAGGTGTCCCGCGGCTGCAGGCCGGGGGTGAAGCGCACGACCTTCACCTCCTGGTCCACGGGACTGGTGACGGAGGCGCGGTCGTACAGGTTGCCGCGGGAATCGAAGCCCAAAGACCAGGGCGTGACGGTGATGTTCACGTCGCGCCGGTGGGTGGTGATGAACCTGCCGGCGGTGTCGTACACGGCAAAGCGCATGTTGCCGCCGTCCAGCACCCACAGCGTGCCGTCCGCCGCCCAGTCCATCCCCGCGATTCCGTTGAACTCCTCTGGCCCGCCGCCCTTGCCGCCGATGGTGCGCACGTGGGCGCCGGTGGAATCGAAGACGCGGATCTGGTGCTGCTGCCCATCCGCGATCCACACGCGGCCCAGGGGGTCCAGCTCCACGTCCACGATCCGCGCGAACACGTCCGGGCCCTCTCCCTCCACCGCCCCGATGGTCGCCTGCGGGACCAGCCGCCACTCCTGGCCAGGCTTCCACGCGCCGCGATCGTTCTCATCGCCACCGTTGCCGCACGCGGAGAGACACGCGAGCGCGATGGCGGCCAACAGAGGATGGGTTGCGCGGTGCGACGATGTGAAAGGCATGGGATGCTTGATGGAGGGATATGGCACGGAGGCGGACGGCGGCGGAGCGAGACGGGATGTCATCGATCGCGCGCGTCACGTCATTATTTCACCCTCCGGCGCCAGAATTCCAGTGTGCGCCACGCATCCGCCACCGCGCGTGCGGATTCCGGCGCGCATCCGCGTCCGCCGATCCCGATTCGTTGACACCCGGGCGGCGCACCGGGTAAGTTTGCGCAGTCTTCCGACCCACCCCCCACAAATACGACGGGCGACCTGAATGGCCGAACCCCAGCGACGCTCCCTCATGGACCCGCCCGAGGTGGAGCGGGTGCTCGCGCGCATGGCGGAGGAGATCGTAGCGCACACGGGCGGCTCAGCCGGCGTGGTGCTGGTGGGGATCGAGCGGCGCGGCGTGCAGCTGGCCCAGCGCATCGCCGAGGCCATCGCCGGCGCCGGCGGCGAGGCGCCGCAGACGGGCTCGCTCGACATCACCCTATACCGCGACGACCTGATGACGGTGGGGCCGCGCCCCGTCGTGGGCCAGACGCGGCTGCCCACGGGCGGCATCGACGGGCGGCACCTGGTGATCGTGGACGACGTGCTGTACACGGGACGCACGGTGCGCGCGGCGCTGGACGAGCTGGCGGACTTCGGGCGCCCGGCGCGCATTCTCCTGGCCATCCTGGTCGACCGCGGCGGGCGCGAGCTGCCGATCCAGGCGGACGTGGTCGGCACCCGGGTCGAGGTGCCGCAGGGGGCCATCGTGGAGGTAAAGGTGCCGGAGATCGATGGGGGCGACTGGGGCGTGGACCTGCAGTGGCCGGCGGAGGCAGAGGGCTGATGGCGGCGACGGGACCCTCGCTTGGCAAGGACCTGCTGGCGCTGGAAGGAATGACGCGCGAGCAGATCACCCAGATCCTGGATACGGCCGAGACGTTCAAGGAAATCTCCGAGCGCCCGGTAAAGAAGGTGCCGGTGCTGCGGACGAAGACCATCGTCAACGCCTTTTTCGAGAACAGCACCCGCACCCGCGTGAGCTTCGAGTTCGCCGAAAAGCGGCTGAGCGCCGACACGGTGAACATCTCCACCGCCGGATCGTCCGTGGCCAAGGGCGAAACGCTGGTGGACACGGCGCGCAACCTGGAAGCGATGCGCATCGACATGGTGGTGATTCGCCACCACGCGTCGGGGAGCGCGCAGTTCCTGGCCGAGCGCATCGCCAGCGGCGTGATCAACGCGGGCGACGGCAAGCACGAGCATCCCACGCAGGGGCTGCTGGACCTGATGACCATCCGCCAGCACCGCGGCCCCCTGCAGGGGCTGAAGGTGTGCATCTGCGGCGACGTGCTGCACTCGCGGGTGGCGCGGTCCAACATTCACGGGCTCAAGACGATGGGCGCGGAGGTAGCGGTCTGCGGGCCGCGCACGCTGCTGCCGCCGTGCGTGGAAGAGCTGGGCGTCACCGTCTTCACCCGCATCGAGGACGCCATCGCCTGGGCGGACGTGCTCAACGTGCTGCGCCTGCAGCTGGAGCGGATGAAGGGCGGCTTCATCCCCTCGCTCCGCGAGTACAACCGCGTCTTCGGCGTCACCCGCAAGCGCGTGGAGGCGGCGCCGCGCGACCTGCTCATCCTGCATCCCGGCCCCATGAACCGCGGCGTGGAGATCGATAGCGACGTGGCCGACGGGCCGCATTCCGTGATCCTGGAACAGGTGACGAACGGCGTGGCGGTGCGAATGGCGGTGCTCTACCTGCTCGCCGGCGGCGAGCCGGAGAAGGCGGAAGCGGCGAAGGGGGGGATGTGAGACCGATCCTGATCCGCGGCGGCCGCGTCCTCGACCCCTCGCA
>DASTVC010000189.1:0-15133 GCA_035759295.1 Longimicrobium sp.
GCCGCGTCGGCGAGCTGTCCGCGCGCATCGCAGCGGCCATGGGGCTCCCCGAGGAGGAGGTGGAGATGATCCGCCGGACGGCGCCGCTCCACGACGTAGGCAAGGTCGGCATTCCCGACGAGGTGCTGCTCAAGCCGGGGAAGCTTACCCCCGAGGAGTGGGAGGTCATGAAGCAGCACACCACGATCGGGGCGCGGCTCCTTTCGGCGGGCCGATCCGAAATGGTGCGGCTCGCCGAATCGATCGCGCGCAGCCACCACGAACGCTGGGACGGGGGCGGCTACCCGCACTGCCTCTCCGGCGAGAACATCCCTCTCGCTGCACGCATCGTAGCCCTCGCGGACGTGTACGACGCGCTTTCAAGCGATCGGCCGTATCGCCCTGCTTGGCCGCATGACGAAGTGGTTGCCCACATCGCACTGGGCCGTGGAACTCACTTCGACCCGCGAGTGGTCGACGCTTTCATCAACCGGGTGGTCGCCTGGGACGCCTGAGAACTGGACTCACGTTCCCGCGAAAGGGGTTCAACTGATGGGGAAGCTGTGGGGACAGACGCCGGCGGACGGGTTTTTCCGGATGCACTGCGGGATTTGCGACGCAACCGTGGCGAACGCCGGATTTGATCGGACGCCGAACGGTGGCGTACAGCTCAACTACGTCTGCCCGAACTGTGGGGAGGACAGTGTGCCTATCCGTCCCCATTCCTGGGAGAACGTGCTGGTCAGTGACGGGTCGATTGCCCCGCGCTGCATAGCGCGGGAATGACAATCTCCACCACGCAACGGAAACGCTGGCGGGACGTTTGGTGGGACGGGGTTCGAGATGCTCAGCATGCGAGTTTTCGGTAGGCCTCTGGATCGGTCTCACGGAACCAGCACAGGACTGCGCTCAGGTCACGTGCGCTTGCTCTCCCGCCGGTCAACCTTGGCCTCCCCGCTCATTACGCGCTCGATCTCGGCTACCAGGTCGGCGGGCGTGCCGGGCCTGGTGAGAAAAGCGTCGCAGCCGCTCTCCTCCGCACGTGGGATCATGGATTTCTCCGCGTGTGCGGTCAGCAGGGATGACCGGGAGCGGCAGGCCTCATGCATGTGACGGCGCCGGTCGTCACGAATCTTGTCACGAGAGCGCCCGCAGAGGTCCGTGAGCGGACCGTCAGGAAGATCTGTAACCATCGCGCAGTTTCCGAATTTCTCCGTCTGGAACAATCCGACGCATGCACGGTCCGAGTCCCCTGCGCGAGCTTACCCTGGCGCGCATCCGCAGCTTCCTTCGCGAGCCCGAGGCGCTGTTCTGGACCTTCGGGTTTCCCATCATCATGGCCATCGGCCTGGGGCTCGCCTTTCGCGAGCGGCCGGCGGAGCGCGCGGCGGTGGGCATCGAGCGCGGCTCCGTGGCCGAGCGCTACGCGGCGGTGCTGCAGGCGTCGCCCGACATCGACCTGAAGATCTTCTCCGCCGACTCCGCCGAGCGCGCCATCCGCAAGGGCGACGTCGCCGTGCTGCTGACGGGCCGCGACGCGCTTACGTATCGCTACGACCCCGCCCGCGCGGAGAGCCGCAGCGCGCAGCTGGTCGCCGACCGCGTGGTGCAACGGGCCGCGGGTGTGGCCGATCGGGTTCCGTCGATCCACGACCGCGCGCGGCGGCCGGGCGGGCGGTACATCGACTGGGTGCTGCCGGGGCTGATCGGGATGAACCTGATGTCGACGGGGATGTGGGGGATGGGCTTCGGGCTGGTGCAGATGCGGCAGAAGAAGCAGCTGAAGCGCATGTCGAGCACGCCCATGCGCAAGCGCGACTTTCTGCTGGCGCAGATCCTGGCGCGGCTGGCGTTCATCGTGCTGGAGGTGCCGCCGATCATCCTGTTCGCCTGGCTGGCTTTCGGGGTAAAGGTGCAGGGGTCGCTGGCGGCGCTGGCGCTGGTGATCGTGCTGGGCGCGATGACGTTCGCGGGGCTGGGGCTGCTGGCGTCCACCCGCGCGCGCACCATCGAGGGGGTGAGCGGCGTGCTGAACCTGGTGATGCTGCCCATGTTCGTGCTCTCCGGCGTCTTCTTCCCCGCCAGCCGCTACCCTGACGCGATTCAGCCCTTTGTCCAGGCGCTCCCGCTCACCGCGCTGAACGATGCCCTGCGCGCCATCTACAACGACGCGCTCCCCCTGGGCGGCTTTGCGGGGGAGCTGGCGATCCTGGCGGCGTGGATGGTGATCGGCTTCCTGCTGTCGCTGCGCTTTTTCCGCTGGCAGTAGCGCGCGCCATCAACCCCATGACTCATTCGGAATCCGGGAATCGAGCACCGATAAAGCGGACGGTGTCATTCTGAGTCTTTCGGCGCTGGCGCGCACCCTGTGGGATGAAAAGCCGCGCCGCAATCTGTCATTTCGAAGGAGGCGCCGCACCGAACCGTCTGTCGCCCCACGATTTGGCGCCGACTGAGAAATCTACTGTCGGAGGCTCGTGACTGTTCGTCGAGCCGTGGACCCGCGGAGAGGCTTTTCCATTCAGAGAGGCGCGCGCTCCGTCCCTGCCAGTCGCACCGTTGCCGATGCGCCGACCGAAGAATCTTTATGCTGGGCGCACGGTCTGTCGGCTACGTCTGCTTCGGCGCGAAGGACCCCGCCCGTTTCCGATAAGGATTCAAACTCCGTTGACCCCCGTTGACTCCGTGTGAGGCCCCATTCTTTTTGCGGATTTCCGACAGCATCGAGCCCCGCCCGGCGTGTGGCCGGACGGGGCTCGATCATGGATACGCGGCGTCGTGCCTGGCGCAGAGGTGCGGAGCCTACTCCCGCTGCATCCGCGCCGTGACCTGCTCCGACTCCCCACCGCACTTGCCGGCGCGGACGAAGATGTCGCTGCGGGCCCAGGCGCGGTAGCCGGGCGCCTCGACCACGACGGAGTAGCGGCCGGCGGGGCCCAGGGCCGCCAGCGTGTTTCCCCAGTAACGCAGCGAATCCGTCTCCGTGCCCACGATCCACCGCCCCCCGGCCCCCGGCAGCAGGGTGTTTCCGCTCACGGAGTCCACCACGGCCACCTGCAGGGCGGGAGTAAACACGGGCAGCATGCAACTCGACGGCGTTTCCGAGTCATCGCACGCGGCCGCCAGGCACAGCAGGGGGAGCAGAAGGGCTCCAACAGTGCGCTTCATGGGATCCATAGGGGAGGCGAAAGGGAACGCGAGCCGGCTACATGGGCTGCGGGGTGGCTTCCAGCCACACGGTGGCGGGGCCGCACCGGCCTTCCTGAACCACCACGTTGCTCTGCACCCAGTCCGCGTGGCCGGGGCGCTGGATGCGCACCTGGTACACGCCGGGCGGGCCGAACGCGAAGAGCTGCGGAACGCCCTCCACCCGCACCGCGTGGCGCATGGAGTCGGTCACGCTTCCCACCGTGTACCAGCCCACCGACTCGCCGACGGCGGACAGGCGGGTGGTCTGGTCCAGCACCCCCACCACCACCGAGGGGGGCGCCGTATCGGGGCACACCACCGACAGGGCCGTGTCGTCGCAGGCGGCCAGCGCCAGGCACAGAGCCGGCGCCAGCAGCGGATGGATCTTCATCGTTCCTTCAAGAACCTGGGGGTATTGCCGGTGCGGCCGCGGCACGCGGTGCCGCGGGGTCCTGCACACCGAGAACGCCTCAGCACCGCACCTCGTGACAGCGCATAGGGTTGCGCGGGCGCGCCGGCCGTGTCACGATTCGCGCCGGCGGGGCGTT
This sequence comes from Longimicrobium sp., assembly GCA_035759295.1. Taxonomy (GTDB): domain Bacteria; phylum Gemmatimonadota; class Gemmatimonadetes; order Longimicrobiales; family Longimicrobiaceae; genus Longimicrobium. The sequence continues at coordinate 3,717 of DASTVC010000189.1, forward strand.
CTTTCCACACTGCCGGACGCGGGGCGCCCCAGCCGTCCGCGTACCGGCCCGGAATATCGGCGTTTTCCCAGCGATGACCTCGTGCCAGCCACGCATGCCGACCGTCCCGCACGGGACGCCGCCGCACCGCCTGCCGCGCCCGGAGCGGGCGTGAGCGCCGTGTCGGGAGGAAACACCGATTACGACGCGTTGTTCCGCGACGTGTACCCGTCGCTCTTTCGCTACCTGCACCGCCTTACCGGCGACCAGGACAGCGCCGAAGACATCGCGCAGGAATCGTTCGTGCGGCTGCTGGGCCGCGACATGCCGGAGCAGGAGGCGCGGCTGTGGCTGTTCACCGTGGCCACCAACCTGTTCCGCGACGGCACCCGCACCTCGCGGCGCCGCGAGCGGCTGCTCTCGGCCACGCCGTGGAAGCCGTCCGCCCTTCCCGCGCCCGACGAGGCGCTGGAGCGCGGGCGCAAGGTGGCCTCGGTAAAGGCTGCCCTGGACCAGATCCCCGCCCGCGACCGGCAGATGCTGCTGATGCGGGAAGAGGGATTCAGATACGACGAGATCGCCCGTGTGGCCGCGGTGGCCCCGGGCTCGGTAGGCACGCTGCTGGCCCGCGCAACCCGGCGGTTTCTGGCGGTGTATGACGCCCGACTGGAGGAAGGATGACACACCTGGGTGAAGGAACCCTGCAGGAGCTTCTGGACGGGGAGCTTCCGCCCGGCGCGCGCGCCGAGGCGGAGGCCCACCTGGCCTCCTGCCCCGCGTGCGCCGGCGAGCTGGCGGAATTGCGCGGGCTTACGGCGCGCACCTCGGCTCTGCTGGGGCTGGTAGAGGCCACGCCGCCGGTGCTGGCCGCCCAGGCCCGCTTTGCGCGCCACCGCCGCGGCGGCGGCGCGCTGAACGAGGCGCGCCGGGCGCTTCCCCGCGCCGCCGTGCTGGTGCTGGCCCTGGCCGGCGCGGCGGCGGCCGCCGCCATCCCCGGCTCGCCCGCGCGCGAGTGGGTGCGCTCGCTGGGCCTCTCCGAGCGCGCCGAGCAGCCGGCGGTGCCGGTGCAGCCCGCGCCCGAAGCCGTCCCCGCCGCGCCGGCGGAGATGGCGCCCAAGGCCGTCTCCATCCTCCCCTCCGAGGGCCGGGTGCGCATCGCCGTGAGTGCGTCCAGCCCGGAGTTGCGGGTGCGGGCGCGGCTGGTGCCCGGCGGCAAGGCCGAGGTCACCGCCACCGGCGCGGCCGCCACGGCGCGCTTCCGCACGGGGCCGGGCCGCATCGAGGTGCTGGGCGCCGGGCCCGGCGAGCTGGTGATCACCCTTCCCGCCGACGCCGACGCGGCGTTCGTGGAGGTGAACGGGCGCGTGCTGGCCGCGAAGGAAGGCGCGCAGCTGCGCTCGCTGGCGCCGCGCGTGGCGGGCTCCGCCGCCGAGCCGGTGTTCCGCGCCGGCAGCTGATCCACGGCCCCATCGGGCCGAAGACACACCATTGGGCGCCGCCGGCCTTCCGGGCCGGCCGCCGGATCGATAGAAGTCAGGCTTTCGCATGCTGCTCTCCGTCGTGCTCGCGTTGCTCACGGCCGCCGCCCCGCCGCAGGACTCGGCGCGGGGGGTGATCCGTGGAACGGTGCAGAGCGAGCCGTCGGGCCTTCCCGTTCCCCTGGCCGTGGTCGAGGCCGACGACGGGCGACACACCGTCCACGCCATCGCCGACAGCACCGGCGCCTACCGGCTGAACGTGGCCGCGGGGACGCAGACGCTGCGGGTGCGCCACCTGGAGCACGCCCCCACCGAGATGCAGGTGCTGGTGCCCGCCGGCGGCGAGGTGGCGCTGGACGTGGCGCTGGTGCACCGCCCCATCGCGCTGGCGCCCGTTCGGGTTCTGCGCCCCATCGACCCCCGCGCCGACAGCATCGCCGCCCACCGCCCCGACCTGGGCGTGGTCATCGACCATTCCGCGGTGGAGAACGCCGGCGGCGTGGGCGACGCGCTCAACGGCATTGCCCCCGGCACGGCGGACCCCGGCAGCGTAACCGACGCGCTGTACGTGCGCGGCTCCTCCGCCAACCTGCAGCTGGTGCTGCTGGACGGCGCCCCCGTCTACGCGCCCTTCCACATGGGCGGGCTCATCGACACCTTCGAGCCCGACGTCGTCGGATCCGCCAGGCTCTACCTGGGCGGCGCCCCCGCGCGGTACGACGGGGGCCTTTCGTACGTCATGGACCTGTCCACCCGCAGCGGCCGCGAGCACGCCGGCGCCGGGGGCACGCTCGACATGGTCTCCGCCAGCGGCCACGTGGAAGGTCCGCTGGGCGCGGCCCGCTACCTGGGCTCGGTGCGCACGGTGCACGGCGGCACCTTCAGCCGGCTGCAGGACGAGCCGTTTCCCTACGACTTCGCGGACGGCCTTTTCCGCTTCGACGTTCCCCTTCCCGACGGCGGCATCTCCGCCACCGTCTTCGCCAACACCGAGGGGGTGCGGGTAGACAGCGCGCAGAGCGGCGCGCGCGACGAGGCGCGCTGGGGAAACCTGGCCGGCTCGCTGCGCTACCGCGGCCGGCTGGAGGGCGCCGACATGGAGGTCACGCTGGCCGGCGGCCGCTACGACGCCGACATGCCCCTGCGCTACGGCACCCGCTGGTTCCAGCTGGTGGGCCGCAGCGACCGCCTGCGCGCCGGGGTGGACTTCACCCGCACAGACGGGCCCGTACTGCTGCGCTACGGCGTCTCGCTGGAGCGCACCTGGATGCGGCAGACGGCCACGGCGCCGGAGCAGTACCACCTGCTGCTGCGGGGCGTGGCGTCGGGCTCCGCGGCGGGCGGGTACGTGGACGGCACCTGGCAGCCCTCTTCGCGGGTGGTGCTGCGCGGCGGGGTGCGCGGCGACGCGTTCTCCCTGGGTGACGTGGCCACGCTGGCGCCGCGCGCCTCGGCCACGGTGCTGGTGGGCGACGGGGCGGGCGCCGCGCTCACGCTGGCGGCCGGGCGCTACCACCAGTACGTGCGCGTTCCCCGCAGGCTGCCGCGCGGCATTCCGCCGCGCAACTTCGCCGACTCGTCGCGCATCCCCACCAGCCTGGCGGTGGCCGGGGCCACGCACCTGTCGCTGGGGCTGGACCAGCAGATGGGCGGCGGGGTGCGGCTGGGGCTGGAAGGCTTCTACAAGCGCTACCACGGCCTTCCCTCGCCCGGTGCGGCGGACACCCTGTCATCCACGGCGCACAGCTCCGGGATGGACGTGTGGGTGCGGCGCACCAGCGGCGCGCTCACCGGCTGGTTCGGCTATTCGCTCAACTGGGTGTGGAGCTCGGTGGACGAGACCGGGCGGAACGGCGACTTCGTGGGGCGGCAGACGGTGAGTGCGGGGGTGCGCGGGGTGGCGTGGAAGCGCAGCGTGGTCGGGGTGCGGGTGGCGTACGGCGCCCCCATTTCATCGCGCGACCCCGGGAACCTGTCGGAGGGGCCGCTGGGCCCCGGCTCCATCCCCGCCTCGGGGCTCAACAGCGGCGCTGACCTGGAGACCGACGCGCCCGTCTCCACCTTCTCCAGCGACTTCCTCCGGCTCGACGCCGAGATCTCGCGCACCTGGAACCCGCGCGTGGCCGGCCACAGCACCGAGGTCACCCCCTACCTGCGCGTGATCAACGCCCTGGACCAGCGCGACGGCTTCTTCTACCGCTACTCCGAGACCGGCAGCGGCGAGGGCGGCCTGCAGCCGCTGGCCACGGTCCCGCTGGTACCCGTCTTCGGCGTGACCTGGAAGATCTGAGGGAACAGGACTCAGGATATCCGGCCCAACTGTCATTCTGAAGGAGGCGCCACTCCGCGCTCTCTTCTCGCTGAAAAGCCTGGCGCCGACTGAAGAATCTTTACGCTGGGCGGCAGACTCTTTCCGCCGGGAGGGGTTCCGGGCTCTGGGATCAGAAGGATGGATGTAGTAGATGCGGACCCTTCCTCGCGTTGCGCGGGGAAGGGTTCTTTCGTTCGATGATCATCATCCATCCGCCGCCTCGGTTTCCGCCGCGCACGCAGGCTCCGGAACAGACGCGCATCAGGTGTAGCCGTCCGCTGGCTCCGGCGTACGGATGACGGATCGCTCCTCCAGAAAATCCCCATACACACCGTCCGACTCCCTTTCGACGGCACCGCGCCCGAATCCATCGAGTCAGAATGGATATATACGCTCGGCAGATCCCTGACGGAGCGCCACCGGAGCACGCTCCCCGCACCACCTGATGCGCGATCTCGCGATCCGTCCGTCGCGACCCTGGTGGATGGCGGGATAGGTGTTTCCCAACAAACGCGGATACACACCGTTGGACTACCTTGCGACGGCACGGCGGCGAGATGATGAGTAACGACAACCTCGGAAAAAACCAGGACAGAACCGACTGAGTACACCCCTCCCCCGCAGTTTGGGGGAGGGGTCGACCGCCGTTGCGAGGAACGAGCAAAAGGCCGGTCGGGGGTGAGGGCCTCCCCGTCGCAGACGGGGCGCACACCCGGGCCTGCCTCCCGCAACCTTTGAGGAACAGGACGACAAGCTGATTACCGTCCTGAAACAAACCTGACCGGCAGTGTTGCCTCCGCGCGCCGTAGATGGACTTTGCTCAGCGGCGTGCCAAAATCCACCCCGGCGATTACATTGCAGCCCCCGCCGGACCGCCCGGCGCGAAGACCCGGAAAACCAGGCATCAACGCCGCATGAGCACTACGCTTACCCCGCCCGCCCACGCCGTCACGGTGGACGAGCTTTGCGCGCACCTCACGGACCTGGGGCGCACCGACACGCTCCTGCTCTGCCAGTTCGCCCGCGCATTCTTCGCCAAGTCGCCGCGCCACCTGCTCGAGGAGCGCGACACCGCCCAGCTGGCCGCCATGACCCTGGGCGCGTGGGAGTTCCTGCGCCGCGCCCGGCCCGACCAGGTGAACGTCCAGGTGGTGAACCCCGAAGAAGAGGGGTGGAGCGCCGGCGTCACCATCCTGCGCGCCGAGGTGGGTGACCGGCCCTTCATCGTCGACACCATCCGCGAGTACCTGGCCGGACAGGACCTGGCCATTCACCAGTACGTCTACCCCGTCCTCCGCATCCGCCGCAACGAGGCGGGCGAGATCGTGGAGATCGGCGGCGAGCAGGGGACGCTGGAGGCGCTCACCCACGCCGAGGTGGCACGCGTGCACGACGACGCGCGCCGCGACGAGGTGCGCGAAGGGCTGCGCCGCAGCCTGGCCGACGTGGTCGAGGCCACCAGCGACTTCGACGCCATGGTCGCCAAGCTCGACGAGGTGGCGCGCGGAGTGGAAGAGTATGCGGCGCGCTTTCCCGACCGCGCCGACGAGGTGCGTGAGGATGCCGAGCTGCTGCGCTGGCTGGGACGCGGCAACTTCGTCTTTCTGGGCTACCGCGAGTACGCCGTCGAGGGCGAGGACGCAGCGGCGACGATCTCGGTCAGGCCGGGAAGCGGGCTGGGGATTCTGCGCGACGCCTCCACCAGCGCGTACGAGCAGCCCGTGCTGGTGAGCGACATGGACGACGACCTGCGCTCGCGGCTGTTCGGCGGGCCCCTGCTCACGGTCAGCAAGACCAACCGCGAGTCCCGCGTGCACCGCCGGGCGCGGATGGACTACGTGGGGGTCAAGGTGCTCGACGCCCGGGGGCGCATCCGCGGCGAGCGGCGCTTCCAGGGGCTGTTCACCTCGGCGGCGTACGCGTCCGACGCGGAAGAGATCCCCATCCTGCGCGGCAAGGTGCAGCGCGTGCTCGAGGGCAGCGGCGCGCGCCCCGGCGGGCACGACTACAAGGAGATCGTCAGCATCCTCAACTCCATGCCCAAGGAGGAGCTTTTCGCCGCCTCCGAGGCGCAGCTGGGGGACGAGGTGCAGGCGGCGCTGGCCTCGCTGTTCAGCGAGGATGTGCGCGTGGTGGTGCGCGCCGACGGCGCCCGCGCCGAGGCCGCGGTCATGGTCATCCTGCCCCGCGGCCGGTTCAGCGGTGAGGCCCGGCGCATCGTGGGCGAGCGGCTGGCGGCCGACGTGGGCGGGCAGGTGCTCGGCTCGCACGTGGCCGACGCGGGCGACCGCGCGCGGCTGCACTTCTACCTCTCCACCGGCCCCGGCGCGCAGGTGCCTGACGCGCGCACGCTGGAGGCCGAGGTCGCCGGGCTGGTGCGGACGTGGGAAGACCGGCTGCGCGACGCGCTGGGCGAGGCGATGGACGACGACGCCGAGGCCCAGCGGCTGGCCCGCGTCTACGGCCCCGCGTTCAGCCCCGAGTACCGCGCCGCCACCTCGCCCGAGGCGGCCGTGCAGGACGTGCGGCGCATGGACGCCATGGAAAAGGCCGGCCAGGACGTGGACCTGCACCTGCGCCAGCCGCTGCCGGGCGAAACGGCGCCGCAGGGAAGCTCGCTCCTCAAGCTGTACCTGCGCGGCGACCGGCTGGTGCTCTCCGACTTCATGCCCATCCTCGAAGACGCGCGGGTGCGGGTGATCGAGGTCGATACCTTCACCGTCCGCAGCGACGGCCCCGGCTTCATGATCTACTCCTTCGCCGTGCAGACGCGCGAAGGGGCGCCGATCCCCGACGACGTGGCGCCGCTGCTGGCGGAGCAGCTGCTCGCCGTCCGCGCCGGCGACGCGGTGGAGGACCCGTTCAACGGCCTTACCCTGGCCGCCGGGCTGCGCTGGCGCGAGGCGGACCTGCTGCGCGCCTACTCCGAGTACGCCTTCCAGGTGGGCGCCATCCCCAGCCGCATCGCCGTGTCGCGCGCGCTGGCCGCGTATCCGCGGGTCACGAAGCTGTTGATCGAGCTCTTTCACGCCCGCTTCGGGGCAGAGGCGGGGAAGGAACGCGAGGCGGAGGTGCGCGGGCGCTTGGCGGCGGCCATCGAGGAGGTGACGTCGCTGGCGGACGACCGCGCGCTGCGCCGCATCCTGGCGCTCATGGAGGGCACCGTCCGCACCAACTACTTCCGCACCGGCGGGGCCGATCCCACGGAGCGCAGCGGGGGCGTGCCGTACATGTCGTTCAAGGTGCGCTCGGCCGACGTGGACGAGCTGAAGAAGACGCGGCTGCTGTACGAGATCTTCGTCCACTCCTCGCGGATGGAGGGCGTGCACCTGCGCGGCGCCCCCGTAAGCCGCGGCGGCATCCGCTGGAGCGACCGCCCCGACGACTTCCGCACGGAGATCCTGGGCCTGGTCACCACGCAGATGGTTAAGAACGCGGTGATCGTCCCCAACGGCAGCAAGGGCGGCTTCATCACCCGCAAGCGCTTCGACGACCGCGAGCAGATGGGCGCCGAGGCGGCGGACCAGTACCGCACGCTCATGCGGGGGATGCTCGACATCACCGACAACCTGGTGAACGGCAAGGTGGTTCCCCCCGCCGGCGTCGTTCGCCACGACGGGGACGACCCGTATCTCGTCGTCGCGGCGGACAAGGGGACGGCGCACCTCTCCGACGTGGCCAACGGGGTGGCGGCGGAGTACGGCTTCTGGCTGGACGATGCCTTCGCCAGCGGTGGATCCAACGGATACGACCACAAGAAGGAAGGGATCACCGCGCGCGGCGGATGGGAGTGCGTCCGCCGGCACTTCCGCGAGATGGGGAAGGACATCCAGAAGGAGCCGTTCACCGTGGCCGGCATCGGGGACATGAGCGGCGACGTGTTCGGCAACGGGATGCTGCTCTCGAAGCAGATCAAGCTGCTGGCGGCGTTCGATCACCGGCACATCTTCATCGACCCCGATCCCGATCCGGCGTCCAGCTTCGAGGAGCGGCAGCGGATCTTCAACCTCCCGCGTTCGTCGTGGGAGGACTACGACCGGTCGAAGATGTCCGCCGGGTCCATCCTCGTCCCGCGCGGGTCCAAGGAGGTGGAGCTTACGCCGGAGGCCCGCGCCGCGCTGGGGCTGGCGGACGACGTGACGGTGCTGGACGGCGAGTCGCTGATCCGCGCGGTGATCACGGCGCCCGTGGAGCTGCTGTGGAACGGCGGCATCGGCACCTACGTAAAGGACGCGGAAGAGACGCACGCCGAGGTGGGCGATCCGCCGAACGACCCCGTCCGCGTGAACGCCGAGGACCTGCGCTGCAAGGTGATCGGCGAGGGCGGCAACCTGGGGCTCACCCAGCGCGCCCGCATCCAGTTCCACAACCAGGGCGGCCGCATCAACACCGACGCGCTGGACAACAGCGCCGGCGTGGACATGAGCGACCACGAGGTGAACCTCAAGATCCTGCTCAACCCCGTGGTGCGCGACGGCGACCTGGACGCCGAGGGCCGCAACGCGCTGCTGCGGGAGATGACGGACGAGGTGAGCCGGCTGGTGCTGCACGACAACGTGAGCCAGTCGCTGGCCGTGTCGCTGGACGAGCGGCGCTCGGCGGAGTCGCTGGACGACTTCGCCGCGCTGATCGCGGCGCTGGAGCGCGACCGCCTGCTGGACCGCGAGGACGCGGGGATCCCCACGGCGGCGATGATGTCGGAGCGGCGCACGGAGGGGAAGGGGCTGTCGCGGCCGACGCTGTGCGTGCTGCTGGCGCACGCCAAGATGTTCGCCAAGGCGCAGCTCCTTGCCAGCAAGGTGCCGGACGATCCGGCGACGGAGTCGTACCTCGTCAACTACTTTCCGCCCCAGGCGGTGGAGGCGGCCGGGCCGGAGCGGCTGCGCGCCCACCGGCTGCGCCGCGAGATCGTCACCACGCAGCTGGTGAACGACCTGGTGGACCTGATGGGGAGCAGTTTCCTGCACCGCATCGTCCGCGATACGGGGCAGGCGGTGCCCGACGTCGTCCGCGCGTGGCTGGTGGCCAGCCGCATCAGCGGGGCGCCGGAGATCCGCGCGGACGTGGCGGCGCTGGAGGGCAAGTATCCGTCGGAGACGCTCTACCGCTGGCTGGCGGGCCTCGCCCGGGTGCTGGAATCGACCACGGCGTGGATCCTGGCCAACGTCCCCGGCGACGGGGCCACGGACGCGCTGATCGAGGACGCCAAGCGCGGGCTGGCGGTGCTGCGCGGCAACTTTGCCAAAGTAGTGAGCGGCGAGGACCGGGCCATCTTCATGGCGCGCCTGGGCGAGCTGCAGGACCTGGGGGTGGAGCGCACGCTGGGCGAGCGATTGATCACCCTCCGCTTCCTCCCGCAGCTGCTGGAGATCGTGGAGGTCGCCCGTCGCGCCGGCACGGACGAGGTGAAGACGGCCAAGGCGTTCTACGCGGTCAGCGAGCGCTTCGGCACGGCCATGCTGCGCGAGGCGGTGCGCACGGCGGCCGGCCGCGACCCGTGGGAGCGCCGCTTTGCCCAGGCGCTGAGCGACGACGTGCAGTGGGCCCAGCGCGGACTGGTGCAGGCCGTGCTCGCCCGCAACGGCGGCGAGGGGAAGCGCGCGCTGGACCAGGTGGAGAAGGAGCACCCCCGCCAGGTGCGCGCCTACCGCGAGCTGATGGGCGAGCTGCGCGGCGGCGACTGCCCGCTGGCCGCGTACGCCCTTGCCGTCCACCAGCTTCGCGAGGTGGCCGCGCAGGCCCAGGAGCACGCCGCGGTGAACTCGTAGGCTGGATCGCGCGGGTCGGATGGATGGATGACGGGGCCGTCGCGGATGCGGCGGCCCCGTTCTTGTTTGCGGCCGGCGTTTGCGGCGATATCATGAGAAGCGCCGCAGATTGTAACGAGCGGCACGGAGCAAGCCGCCCCTCCAAGCTCAGACACCGGAAGATGACGCGTCTTGTCGATCGCAGAATCAGCGTCCCCCAGGCGGAGCTCGACGAGTTCTGCCGGCGCAATCACGTAACCAGGCTGGCCTTCTTTGGATCGGTGCTGCGGGACGATTTTCGCCCGGAGAGCGATATCGACGTCCTCGTGGAGTTCGAGCCGGACTACGTGATCGGATATATGGGACTTGCCGGAATGCAGATCGAGCTGTCGGATCTGCTGGGGCGCGAGGTAGACCTTCGAACGCCGGACGAACTCAGCCGCTACTTCCGCGACGAGGTCGTCCGCAACGCGGAGGTCCGGTTTGCTGCGTGAGGACGAGATCCGGATCCTGCACATCGTGGAAGCCTGCGAGGCGGTCCTCCGCTACGTGTCCGGGCAGCGCCAGGAAGATCTGCAAGCCGACGACATGCGCGCCCGTGCCGTGATTCAGGCTATCGGCGTGATCGGAGAGGCGGCCGCACACCTCTCGGCCGGTTTTCAGACGCAGCACGCCGACATACCGTGGCCGAAGATCGTGGGGATGCGTAACCGGCTGGTGCACGCCTATTTCGACATCGATTACAAGCGCCTTTGGGATACCGCCACAAGCGACGTTCCCGCACTCCTCGCGAGAATGAAGAGTCTCCTAGGAAACGAAGCCCCCGGGTCCTGATTTCACGATGCCCATCGCCACGATCAACCCCGCGACCGGGGAGACGCTGCAGACTTTCGAGACGCTGACGCCGGGGGAGGTGGATGCGAAGCTGCAGCGCGCCGCGGATGCATTCGAGCGGCACCGCAGAACGTCCATCACGGAGCGGGCGGAGAAGATGCGGCGCGCGGGGGAAATCCTGGACGCCGACAGGGACCGCCTGGCGCGGCTGATGACGACGGAGATGGGAAAGACGCTCGCCGCGGCGCGCGCGGAGGCGGAGAAGTGCGCCTGGGTGTGCCGCCACTACGCGGAGCACGCGGCAGCCATGCTCGCCCCGCAGACGGTGGACGTGGGCGGCACCGCGCGCAGCGAGGTGCACTTCCTTCCCATCGGCGCCGTGCTGGCGGTGATGCCGTGGAACTTCCCGTTCTGGCAGGTCTTCCGCTTCGCCGCGCCTGGGCTGATGGCGGGGAACGTGGGGCTGCTGAAGCACGCCTCCAACGTGCCGCAGTGCGCGCTGGCCATCGAGGACGTGTTCCGCCGCGCGGGGTTCGAGGACGGCGTGTTTCAGACGCTCCTCGTCGGCTCCGACGCGGTGGCGGGGATGCTGGATGACGAGCGGGTGGCCGCGGCAACGCTCACCGGCAGCACGCCGGCGGGGCAGAGCGTGGCGGAGCGCGCGGGGCGCAACCTCAAGAAGACGGTGCTGGAGCTGGGCGGCAGCGACCCGTTCATCGTGATGCCCAGCGCGGACCTGGAGGCGGCGGCGAAGACGGCGGCGAAGGCGCGCTGCATCAACAACGGGCAGAGCTGCATCGCGGCCAAACGCTTCATCGTGCACCAGGACGCGGCGGACGAGTTTGAGCAGCGGTTCGTCGCGGCCATGGAAGCGCTGCGGGTGGGCGATCCCATGGCGGACGGCACCGACGTGGGCCCCCTCGCCACCGCCGCCATCCGCGACGAGGTGCACGAGCAGGTGACCCGCTCGGTGGCGGCGGGCGCGCGGCTGCTGCTGGGCGGCGAGCTGCCGGCGGGTCCGGGGTTCTACTATCCCGCCACGGTGCTCACCGAAATTCCCGAGGAGGC
>DASTVC010000190.1:0-6924 GCA_035759295.1 Longimicrobium sp.
TCTACCTGATCGAGGATCCGGACGCGCACTGACGGAACACGGCCGCGGCGCCATCCACGCCGCGGCCGCTTCCTTTCCTCATCCGCCACTCGCTTTCCCTCCGCATCTCCCGTGGACGACGAACTTCCCTGGCGCACGGAAACGTTCGACCTGCGCGCCGCGACGGACGACGAGATTTCCGCGGTCGTCTTCGATCACCCCGTGGTCCCGGGAAAGACGACCGCCTGGTGGTGGGCCTTCGACGATGCGAAGGTCGTTATCGAGCCGCGCCGCGCACTGGCGTACATGACGAACCTGTTCAACGCGCCGGAAGGGCTGATGGATCGCTACTCCGCGGCGCAGATCGACCAGGGCTTCTGGTTCATGTACAGCGCGGCGGCGGAGGACGTGTTCGGCCGGCAGCTCTGGAACGACGCCGAGCCGTGGGACGATCGCGAGCGCTGCATCCGCGCGCTGCCGCGGCTCTACCAGGCGCTGTTCGAGCCGATGCTCTTCCTGCTGGAGGATTACTACGCGTCGGCGATGTTCATGCTTCCGGATTTCATCGTCTGGATGAGCCGCCCGCGCGTAACCCACGACGGAGCCGACGCATTGCGAGTCTGCCAGGCGCTGCTGGATGCGTTCGGCGAGATGCTCGGCTCCAGCCACGACGCCACGCGGACGGCCGCGCTGCACGGCCTTGGCCACCTGGCGCACCCGGATCGCGCCGACGTGATCCGCGACTTTGTCCGGGCGAACCCCGGGCTGGACCCCGAGCTGCGCGACTACGCCGAGCGCGCCGTGGTGGGTGACGTTCTCTGAGAGCGTGTTTGAGAATCCGCCTGACTGATTGATTTCCTGAGAGGGTGTTGCTAAACCGTCCAAAACGTTGACTTCCTGAGGGTGGCACCACGCCGTAACCTGATGCCAGGATGGAGCTTGGTGCCGACCGAAGGATCTCGCCGGCATTACCGAGGGGCCGGGTCTGCTTCCCCGTTGTGTACTACATACACATTTGACGCCGGTATTGCAAAAATCGGGTGAGGCCGCTATCCTCCGCGTGCAAGTCCTTGTCACCACCCCTTCTCAAGGAGCTTCCCATGGCCGACACCATCAAGCCCTACGAGCCGATTGATCCGATCGAGCCGAGCGGCTGCCCCACCTGCCGCTCGGGCTTCCAGCCGATCGAGCCGCCGTACGAGGACACGATCGACCCGAAGTTCTAAGCCGCCCCCGCCGCCGTCCGCGGCCCCCAGGGTCCGGGCGGCGGCGCCACGCAGTTCCCCACGTATCCACGGCAGGCCCCATCGGGCCAGCGCGCACACAGAATGGTATGTGGGGAGCGGCGTTCCTCCGTCGCGCACGGACCTTCCTGCGCGGCGGATTGCAGTTTTCGCGCGGCGGGAATCCTCCCCCGCGCGATTCCCCGCCCTACACTTCCAGGGAGAGCACCATGGCCGAAGTCATCCGCGAGGACGTGATCGTCAAGCCGGTCGAGCCGATCGACCCGACCCACTGCCCCACCTGCTTCTCGGGCTTTCAGCCGGTCGATCCTCCGTACGAGGACGCGATCGATCCCAAGAGCGTCGCGTACTGAGCCGCATCCCGCCGCTCCGGCCAGCTGACGGCCGGGGCGGCGGCGCACATCCCGATCCGCCGCACCCCGATGGAGCTCGCCATGGACGCCACGACCTTCGCCGCCCCCACCCCCGCCCGCGCGCAGCTGCAGGCGCTTCCCCGGCTGGGCGTGGGGCTGCTGTACGTGCCCTCGCTGCCGCGCTTTCTGCGCGAGAACGTGGACGCGCTGGACTACATGGCCATCGTCCCCGACCGCTTCTGGATAGACGACGGCCCCGGCGCCGGCCCGCGCTTTCGCGACTTCGACCGGCAGGTGGAGATGCTGGACTGGGTGGCCGCCCGCAAGCCCATCGTGGGGCACTCGGTGGGCCTCTCCATCGGCAGCGCCGACCTGTTCGACGTGGGGCACGTGGAGCAGGTGGCCCGCTGGCAGGCGCGCTACGGCTTTCCCTGGCACAGCGACCACCTGTCGTTCAACCGGCTGCCGGGGATGGACGCGCACAGCGAAGAGGCCGGCCTGGCCATCCCCGTGCCGTACGACCGCGAGGTGCTGGAGATGATTGCCGAGCGGGTGGTGCGGGTGCGCGAGATCGTCCCCGTGCCGTTTCTGCTGGAGAACAACGTGTACTACGTGGATCTGCCCGGGCAGGAGATGACGGAGCCCGAGTTCCTGGACGGGCTCTGCGACCGGGGCGGGTGCGGGCTGCTGCTGGACATCCACAACGTGTACGTGAACTCCGTGAACCACGGCTTCGACGCGCGCGAGTTTCTGGCCGCCGTCGACCTGCGCAACGTGGTGGAGGTGCACATCGCGGGGGGGAGCGAGATGGCGGGGATGTACACCGACTCGCACTCCGGGCCGGTGGCGGGGCCCGTGTGGGACCTGCTGGACGAGGTGGTGGAGCGCGCGCCCAACCTGTGCGGCATCACCTTCGAGTTCGAGGATCACTACCTTCCCGCGCTGGGCGGCCACGACGGCGTGCTGCGCGAACTGGAGCGCGCCCGCCAGGCGTGGGCCCGCCGCCCCGCCGCGGAGGGCTGATGTCGCTGGCCGCGTTTCAGCGGGCCATGGCCGACATGGCCGCTACCCCCGCCCTCTGCGGGCGCATCCGTGACGACGGGCCGCCCGCGCTTGCCGCCTACGACCTTACGGAGCTGGAGATCCAGCGGCTGCGGAGCGCGGTGGAGCAGCGGGGGATGCGGATGAACATCATGCTCTACCGCAACGGCCGCCTGTCGCCCCTGGTCTCGCAGCTCCCCGGCACCTTTCACGTCCTGGGCTACGGCTTGCGTGAGGTGGCCGAGGCGTTCTGGGTGGAGCATCCGAAGGTCCCGCGCGGCGTCCCCGGCGAGATGCGCCGCTGGGCGGCCTTCCTGCGCCGCCGCATCGCCGAGGGCCTGCTGACGGAGCCGCTGCTCCCCGAGGTGCTGGACTGGGAGATGGAGACGTACGAGCTGGCGCTCCTTCCCCCCGAACGCACGAAGGCCTCCGTCGCCGAGGCCGTGCTGCGCGCCCGTCCCGACGCGCCGCTGCGCCCGCACCCGCTGGTCGGCGTCGCGCGCTTCAGCCGCGAGCCGTTCGCCGTCGTGCGCGCGCTGGCCGAAAAGCGCCCGTTGCCGTACGACCACGCCGAGCCCGGCGAGTACCACGTGCTGGTGGACTTCCGCGGCGAGCAGCGCGGCCTCGCCCCGCTGGACGCCCCCCTCGCCGCCGCCTTCCGGGCCCTCCGCGCCGGCGAGCCGCTGCCGCTCGAGTCCGCGACGCCGCTGGTGGAGCAGGGGCTGGCGATCGCGGCCTGAGTCGGATCCATCAACAGAAACAGAGTCGGCTGATCCCTGTATCTGCCGGCTCTGCTGACGTCGTCCTTGATCAACTGAAAGATGAGGGCCTCACGCAGAGTTAGCAGAGTCAACGGAGTTTCCCGTGCTAGTCCTCTTTCCGCTATGTGAGGCCGCAATATTTCGGAGATTGACAGTAGGGTTGTTCCCCTGCCGACGTTTTGCTATTGTTGATTTATGGACAAAGAGGACGAAGTGGGTCGTAAACTCAGCTGCCCACCAGCCGATGCTGCGTTCGCGTTGACGGAGGCCGAACGCACGGAGTTGTCGCGTCGTTCGAAGGCGCACCGGCGCGACCCTGGCCAAGCTGAAGCGCTGGAAGATGTCCTGGACCGCATCCAGCGCTCTTTGGGAGATTGAGGGTGTAACGTGAGCCGACGTTGGATGCCGACGAGCCTGGATTGCCAGGCACTCGACAGGCAGTACCTGGACGGGATCGCGGCTGCAGCGGCGTCCGCGGCGATGGAGCCGCGTGCGATTTCCGCCCGGTATGACGCCACGGATCGTGTTCTCGTTCTGCAACTGCGCGACGGCACGTCCGTCGCCGTTCCTGTGAGCCGCTGTTCTGAGCTCGCTCAGCTGAAGGACGACGTCATCGCGGCTGTTCGCGTGACTCCATCGGGTTACGGGCTGCACTGGGATACCGCGGATATCCATCTGGCGGTGCCCATTCTTCTGGGCTTCGGCGCCACAAGGTTGATCAGACCGCGGCGAGCGCGTCGTTGAGGAGGCGGATGAACTGGGCGGATTCGCGGACGCGGGCCAGCGGGTGCATCCACCCGGCGTGGGCGGAGTGGGCGAACAGGCCGGTGATGGTGACGGACGGGTTCACCGTGGGCGGAAGCAGCGTCTGCAGGCGCAGCGTCTCGGTGTAGGGGATCAGCCGGTCGGCGCGGCCGTGGGAGAGGATGATGCGGCCGCGGAGCGCGGGGAGCAGCGGCTGCGGGTCCAGCCCGGGAAAGCGCTCCATCATCGCCGCGCCCATCGCGTCCGCCAGGCGGCGGGCGGCCTCCAGGTCCGCCGGGACGGTGCCGGTGGGCGGCGCCAGCAGGTCCCACACCTCCGCGCCCTCCGGCGAAAGGCGGCCGCGGATCTCGCGCTTGAGCGCATCATACTCCGCGTCCCACGCCATCACTCCGCGGCGCCCTGCCTCCAGCGCCAACTCGTGCGCGGCCGCACGGACGTCCTCCATCCCCTCCAGCCCGGGGACGTGCGTAAGGAAGTTGGCCGCCAGCATCCACCTCCCGTACGGATCCGGGTCAATGGAGTGGCCCTCGCCGTCCCAGTCGTGCTCGCCGGTAAAGGTGCAGCGTACCATCCGCCGCACGTCCGTGTATCCCCCGAAGGCGACCACCGCGCGCAGGTCCCGCTGCACCTCGGGATCGGCGGCGGCCATCAGCGCGTGCGTGGCGCCAAAGGAGAAGCCGACGGCGCCCACGCCACCCGGCCGCACCTCCGGCCGCTGCCCCAGGAAGCGCGCGCCGGCGACAATGCTGTCCCGCGCGCCGTCCAGGTCCAGCCGCAGCTCGCGCCAGGCGGGCACGTCGGGCACCAGCACCGCCGCGCCCGAGGCAGCCAGCGAGCGCACGAAGCGCTTCATCGCCTTGTGGTGGCGGCCGGGGACGGTCAGCCCGTGCAGCACCACCCAGCCGGGGGCGGGGCGAGGGCGGTGCGGCAGGTACAGCGTGGCCTCGCGCCGCTCGCCGTTCACCTCGATGTGCGTCTCCTGCTCGGTGACGGGACCGGCGCCGCCGCGCAGGTAGGCGCGCAGAAAGCGGGCGGTGCGGAGCGTCGGGATCATCGGTGCGCCGTCCCCACGGCCTCGTCCAGCGAGCGCATTCCCTCGCGGCGCAGCCGGTCCGCCAGCCCGCGGTTGATCTCCCGCGCGATCCCGAAGCCGCGGTAGATGAAGCCTGTCCACACCTGCACCAGCCCCGCGCCGGCCCGCACCATCCGCCACGCGTCGTCCGCCCCGAAGATGCCGCCCACGCCCACGATGGGCAGGCGGCCGCCCGTCGTGCGGTAGACCAGCGAGACGACCTCCACGGCGCGGCGGTGGACGGGGGCGCCGCTGATGCCGCCGGCGCCCATCTCCGCCACGTCCGACGCTGGCGTGCGCAGTCCTTCGCGCGAGATCGTCGTGTTCGTCGCGATCAGGCCGGCGACGCCTTCCTCCAATGCGATGCCCGCGGCTTCTTCCACCTGCGGATCGGTGAGGTCGGGGGCGATCTTGAGCAGCAGGGGCTTCGGCGCTTCCCCGCGCGCGGCGGCGAGCTTGGCGGCGCGTGCGCGGAGGGCGCGCAGCAGCTCGCGGAGCGGCGCGGCGTCCTGCAACTGCCGCAGTCCCGGCGTGTTGGGCGAGCTGACGTTCACGGCCAGGTACGCGGCGAACGGCTCCAGCAGCTCCAGGCTGCGCAGGTAGTCGGCGGCCGCATCCTCCAGCGCCGCCGCCTTGCTCTTGCCGATGTTGATCCCCAGCACCGGCTCGATGGGTGTGGCCCGCAGCCGCGCCGCGACGTCCTCCGCGCCGGGGTTGTTGAAGCCCATGCGGTTGAGCAGCGCCCCGTCCGCGGGGAGGCGAAAGAGGCGCGGCTGGGGATTTCCCGGCTGCGCCAGCGCCGTCACCGTCCCGATCTCCACGAACCCGAACCCCAGCGCCCCCAGCGCGTTGAACGACTCGCCCGCCTTGTCGAACCCCGCCGCCATCCCGACCGGATTGGGAAAGCGGATGCCGAAGCGCTCCACGGCCAGTGCGGGGTCGCGCACCTCCAGCAGCGCGCGGGCGGCGGCGCGCTGCGGCGGCGTGAGCATGGCCGCGTGCAGCGCCGCCGTGCCCGCGCGGTGCGCCGGCTCCGGGGGGAGCGAAAAAAGGAGGGGGCGAAGGATCTCGTAGAGCATCAGCGCGGGCGCGGGACGGTGTGCGCGGCCCGGACGTGTAATGCGCGTCCGGGCCGTTCGCGGGCCGCGAAGCTTAGGCGCGGGGCGGGGCGGCGGCAAGGCGCGGGGGAATGTCCACCGGGGCGGCTCGGCCGTGTCCAGCGGAGCGGACGGGGCGCGAAGGCGGGGGATGATGCGGAGATGCGCCAAGCGTTTCTGCCGCTTGCGTTTGGAACACGAAGGCGCAATGGGTGCCCTCCTTGCCTTCGTCCGTCCCCGGCCGCCGATCCGGCGTCTGTCCGCGACGAATCCAACATCCAGCCTTTTCGATACTCCCATGAAGCCGCATATCCTTCTGGCCGCCCTCCCCCTCGCCGTCCTCTTCGCCGCCTGCGACGACCCGTCTGGTCCCGGCGAGGCGCAGGGCGAGAGCCGGGTGGCCTTCTCCTACGCCGGCGCCGTGGCCGGCTCCTTTGCCGCCGAGGGCGAGTACACCCCCGGCACCATCCCCAACACGCAGACGTTCTCGATCGGCACGCGCCGCGCGGACGGAACGGTGGAGGTGACGGCGTACAGCCAGCGCGGCGGCGCGCGCTTCGACCTGGCCAGCATCACCGGTCCCGACGCGGCGGTGGGGCAGAGGGCGGTGGA
>DASTVC010000191.1:0-6127 GCA_035759295.1 Longimicrobium sp.
GCCTCGCCTCCGGCCACCACCTGGCCGGGAAGCAGCGGCGGCGAGCCCGCGGGCGCGCCGCGGCGTCCACGGCCGCGTCCACCGCGGCCGCCACGCTCCTCCACCGGCGCGGAGATGTCGGCCGGCGCGACGCCGGCTTCGGGGGCGCGGGGCTGCGGCGCGCCGGCACCCAGCACCGGGTCCGGAAGCCGCTTGCCGCCGGCGGGGAGCAGCACCTCGAATCCGCCGTCCTCCTGGCGGCGGACGTCCACCACCTCGGCGTCGTGCGCCTGGCGCAGGAAGCGGTTGAACTTGCTGAAGCCCAGCGCGTGCTCGTCGAAGCCCGGCTGCAGCTCCAGCATCTTGCGCTTCACGTCGCCGTCGCGCGCCGTCTCGCCCGGGCGGCGCACCATCTGCCGCACGGTGTGCTGCAGCAGCGCGTACGCGTTGCGGAGCGGGTCCACCTCCGACGGAGCGGCCGGGGCCTGCGCGGCGGGCGCCTGGGCCGGGGCCTCGGCGGCGGGCGCCGCGGGGGGAGCCTGGCGCTCGGGACGCGCCTCGCGCTCCGGCGCGCGGGCGGGTGCCTCCACGTCCGGCTCGACGAAGGGCGGCGCGTACGACGCCTCCGCGGCGGACGGCTCGGCGGCGGCTTCGGTGCCGCCGGCGTCGATCGGCGCGGGCGTCTCGTAGCGCGGGCGCTCGCCGCGGTCGCGGTCGCGTCCGCCACGATCGCGGTCGCCGAAGCGGCCACGGCCGCGTCCGCCACGGCCACGCTCGCGGTCGCGCTCCGGACGTCCGCCGTCGCCGCCGGCCGCACCCGCGGTCTCACCATCCTCCGCGCGCGGCGGGGCGACTTCCCAGTCGCCGCCGTCGGTGCGACGGAGACGGACGGCGCCGCGCTGCTGGGCCTCGGTGATGAACTTGCTGAACTTGCCGTAGCCGATGTCCTTCTCGCTGAACCCGGGGTCCAGCTCCACCATCACCTGCTTCAACCGGTCGACGCGCATCACGTCGCCGCGGCGCGCCATCATCTGCGCCGCCTTGGTCACCAGCTCCCAGGGGTCCTCGCGCACGCCGGTATCGTCCGTGGCGCGGGTAAGGCCGCTGAGGTTGTGGTACGAGTAGTACTCGTCGCAGTTCTGGATGAGCAGGTCGCTGGCGCTTTCGCGCATCCCCACGCCGATGACGTACTTGCCGTACTCCTTGAGCTTCATCACGCAGCTCGAGAAGTCGCTGTCGCCGGTAAGGAGGATGAAGACGCCGATCTCCGGCCGCATGAACGCCAGCTCGATGGCGTCCACCGCCATGCGCAGGTCGGTCGCGTTCTTCTTGGAGGTGCCGTAGGCGGGGGCGAAGATCAGGTCGACGGAGGCTTCCGTCAGGGGGACCACGCTGGCGGGGTAGCGGCGCCAGTCGGCGTAGGCGCGGCGGACGGCGATCTTGCCGCGAAAGACGTCGGAGTCCAGCAGCGACTTGAGCTCCTTGCCCAGGTCGCTGCGCACGTTCATGGTGACGTTGTCAAAGTCGATCAGCAGCGCCGCGCTTCTAACGGTGCTCAGCGCCGGGCCGCCCGTGTGGGCCTGCGGCATGAGCATTGGGGATTTGTTCATCGGTTTCCAGTCAGTCGTTCACGTTTCGTGTGCGATCTGACGAGTCCCCTCGGCCTCGGGGTGGAAGTGCCGAGTACCCATGTGCCTGGTGCCAAGTGCGGGACGCCGGTCTACGGCATCTGGGCACCTGGCACTCGGAACTAGGTACTCGCAGTTCCACCCGACGGCGGGAGGAGCCTCGTCGTACGTTTGCGGTTCACCGGCGGCTGCTCTCTTCGGCGCTGATCATGCGCGCGAGCTCCACCCGGCGAACCTTGCCGCTTCCCGTCAACGGGAAGCCGTCCAGAAAGCGGACCAGGTCGGGGACCTTGTAGTCCGCCAGCACTTCACGGCAAAAGTCGCGGATCTCTTCACCCGTGACGATCGCCCCCTCTACCGGAACGATGGCGGCGCACGCCACCTCGCCCAGGATCTCGTCCGGCAGCCCCACCACCGCCACGTCCAGCACGGCCGGGTGCGCGTGCAGCCGGTCTTCCACCTCGCGCGGGTACACGTTGAACCCGCCGCGGATGATCATCTCCTTGCGGCGCCCGATGATGTGGACGTAGCCCTCCTCGTCCACCATCCCCAGGTCGCCGGTAAGGAAATACCCGTCGGGCGTGAACACCTGCGACGTCTCGCCCGGCTGCCGGTAGTAGCCGCGCATGATGCACGGCCCGCGCACCGCCAGCTCGCCCACCGATTCCACGGGGAGCACCGAGCCGTCCACGTCGATCACCCGGATCTCCACCTCGGCCAGGGGGCGCCCGACGGTCGCCACCTGCTTTCCCGCGGGGTCGTCCGGCGTGTTGACGGCCACCAGGTTCCCCGTCTCCGTCATCCCGTACCCCACCCGAACCCCGGGAACCAGCTCGCGCTGAATGCGCTGCACCAGCTCGTCCGACACCGGCGCGCCGGCCACCACCCCCGTGCGCAGCGACCCGATGTCGCGCTCGGCGCGGTCCGGGGCGTTGAGCGCCAGGATGAAGTTGGTGGGCACCCCGTGGAACACCGTCACGTGCTCGCGCTCCACGATGTCGAGCACCGTGGCGGGGTCGTACCCCTCGTGCAGCACCAGCGACGCGCCCGCCACCATGGTCCCCAGCACCCCGGTGCCGATGCCGAACGCGTTGAACAGCGTGTTCACGCCGAACACCACGTCGTCGGGCGACAGCCCCAGCGCGTCGGCGCTCAGGGCCGCGTTGGCCATCAGGTTCTCGTGCGTGAGCTCCACCCCCTTGGGCTTGCCCATGGTGCCCGAGGTGTAGAGGATGGCGAACAGCTCGTCCGCGCTCCCCTGGTGCCGGGGATACGCGCGTCCCTCGCCGCTGCTCACCAGGTCTTCGAACTGGTGAATGCGGTCGTCGTACCAGAGGTCTTCCTCGCCCACGGACAGCACGTACTGCAAGTCCGGGAGCACGCCCAGAAACTGCTCGAAGCGCGCCAGGTAGTCCACCCCCTCCCAGTTCTCCGCCGTGACCTCGGCGACGGACTCGGAGTGCCGCAGCATGTACTGCAGCTCGGGCGGGGTAAAGCGCGGGTTGAGCGGGACGATGACGGCGCCCAGCTTGGCCGCCGCAAAGGTGGAGACGACGAACTCGGGCCAGTTGGGAAGGGTGAGCGCGATGCGGTCTCCGGCCTCGATCCCCAGCTCGTGGAGCGCCGCCGCCAGGGCGTCGGCCTGCGCGTCCACCTGCGCGTACGTGAGCCTGCGGTCTTCGAACGCAACGAAGGGCCGCCGCGGGTCCTCGTTCACGCGCAGCGCAAGGCTGTCCGCGAGCGTCAGACCACGAAAGCGGTCGCGTAGCGCCATGTAACCTCCGTCAGGGTGCTCGGCCTGGTATCGACGGGCAGAAACATAGCGGGCGGCACGTAAACCGTCAAACCGTGGCCCGATAACGGTTCGGGAGGATTTGGAAGGCGGGATGGAGGGGAGGAGAGAGGAGGGGATTCCGGGGCGGCGGCGAGCGGGTGGGAGGGATGAAGAGGATCGCGATTGGACGGATGCGGTGCCGCGGCCACACGGGCGAATAAATTCGCGGCAACGACGACACGAAGTCCGCCTTCGCGGACAAGCGGGCGGTGGGGTGTCGGCAGGGGTGGTGCGCGTGGACGGTATTGTGCCATCCGCCCGCGAGAGGTGCTCTCCAGTAGCGGACCGGTAGCTGCCTGAACGCCGCACCCATTCCCCGGATCCGAGGGGTGCGGCGGAGCTTGGGCGCGGACTGCAGTAGCCCGAACCCCGGGGCCGCGAATCCGCGAAGGCGGATTTCGTGTAGTTGTTGCTGCGAATTCATTCGCCCTTGCGGCGGGCTGCACGACATCCCGACGGCGGACGGCACGCTACCGGATCACTTTCGTAAACGGCACAATTCGCGAGCGGACCGCAACGCAAGATGCTTGTATACGGGCATGACGGCGCGCATCTATTCGGCTGGGGTCTGGGAGCCGCCAGAACAAGGTTCCGGAAGAATGACGAAAATGCCCGCCGGGGAGAGACCACTTCGATTCGAGGATGCGCCGCAGAAACCGCGGAAGGGCCGGCAGGGCGGCAGAAAGGGAGGGCCGCGTGCGGGATGAATGGAGGCAGAAAAAACGCCCCCCGGAGGACGATGGGCCCTCTGGAGAGGCCAGGGAATCCCCTCTTCTGGCGTCTCTGGGTGGTCCTTGAGATCTTGAGTGCGGTAGGGCTCCTGGTGGGGCTGGCTGCCTCGTTCTAGTCCTCGTCGATCACCAGCGAAGCGGGGCGGCCGAGTGGCCGCCCCGCGCTCGTTTTCTACACCACGTCTGATCCTTCCTGCGGCTCGTCCCCGGAGCTCCTGCACGTGGACGCCAGGTTCGATCGGCGCACGGAGACCGTCGGGGACGGTTCAGCGCGGCGCCTTTCCCCGGAAATCAGCAGCGTCGTCATCGCTGTTAGAAATGCCGAGGAGCCGGTCGTAGACGGACATCAGGCGATGGACGGCGGGGGCGGCGGAGAAGCGGGCGCGGGCGGCGAGATAGGCAGACTCACCCATGCGGCGGCGCAGAGCTTCGTCGCTAAGGAGGCGGGCGAGCGCGTCGGCGAGGGCGGCGGGGTCGCCGGGGGGGACCAGCAGCCCCGTCTCCCCGTCATCCACCAGCTCGTCCAGCCCCGGGAGGCGCGACGCGACGGTGGGCAGCGCCATGGCGGACGCCTCCACGGCCGGGCGGGCGAAGTGCGGGGCCGTCGCGGGAAAGACGACGACGTCGCTGGCGGCGAAAAGCGGCGCCACGTCGTCGGCAAAGGGGAGCGGCACCAGCAGGTCGTCGATCCCCAGCCGCTCGATCTCGCCGCGGACGCGCTGCGACACGGTTCCCGATCCCACCAACGGCAGAATCGCGCGGGCGGCGCGCGCGGCAAGGCTGCCGCCCGGCTCGTAGACGGTCCCCGGCATCAGGCAGCGCAGCCCCGGAAAGCGGTCCCGCAGCCGCGCCAGGGCCTGGAGGAGCGGAAAGATTCCCTTCAGCGGGTTCCATCCGCCCAGGTACAGCAGCACCGGCGCGTCCGCGTCGATCCCCAGCCGCCGGCGCACCGCCCCGCCGTCCATCCCCCGGTCGAAGCGGGAAAAATCGACGAAGTTGGGGATGACGAGACCGCGCTCATCCCCCACCCACGCCCGCCGGTCCGCCTGGCTGATGAAGACCAGCTCATCCACCGCCATCATCCGCCTGCGGATGGCGCGGTAGCGGGGCCCGCGCGCGGGAAGGGGCGGCTCGCGGACGTGCCAGACGGTGGGCACGCGCTCGCGGGTAAGCACCTCGGCGGACGCGGAGAGGGGCATGGAGTTCAGGTGAACCACGTCGGGCCGCACGTGCGCCACCAGCTCCATCGTGCGGCGCTGGCTGGCGCGCCAGTGCGCGGCCACGTCGGCCAGGTGCATCCAGGTTCGCGGGTGGTGCAGGGGCCGCGGGGCCACGGTGCTGTGGTCCCACGGGTGGATCCCCGGCCAGGGGACGGTGCGGATCCCCGCATCCTCGTACAGCCGCACCAGCGCGTCGGCGGGGCGGACGAGGGCGACGACGGGCTGGTAGCGGGCGCGATCCAGCGCCTGCATGGTGTACAGCAGGCTCATCGCGGAGCCGCCGAGCGCCGCCGCGTGCTGAATGTAGAGAACCGTCCGGGGAGCAGCCGTCACGCGGGCAGCAACGTTCGGGAGTGAATACGGCAGCCGTCCGCCCGCTGGAATGTCGCGCAGCCCGCCGCAAGGGCGAATAAATTCGCTGCAACAACTACACGAAATCCGCCTTCGCGGATTGGCGGCCCCGGTGTTCGGGCCGGCGCGGTGCGCGCCCAGGCCCCGAGACCGGCATCGTCCGGGCCTGTCGTAGCCGCGAGTCTGGCGCGGCTGCCGCGTCGGGGTTCGAGCAGCCGGAGGGTAGATTTCTCGGCCCTGCGCCCCATTGCGCGAGCGGATGGCTCCCCGTGGCCGGGCCTCGAAATGACAGGGTATGGCGCACGTGGGATCCATTTCCCACGGCTAGAATTGTCATTCCGAAGGAGCGCCGCGCGTTACCGGCGCGCGACTGAGAAATCTACC
>DASTVC010000192.1:0-11597 GCA_035759295.1 Longimicrobium sp.
CACACCGGGGATGCGTGCCGCCTGTGCCAGCGTCGCGGGGCGGATGCGGTCCAGCTTCTGCCGCGCTTCGAAGGAGAGCGACAGCAGCTCGGGGTAGGGAAGCACCTTGGGGAGCGGGAAGTCTGCCTGCCGACGCAGCGTCTCCGCGCGGGCACGCTCCTTCTCCAGGTACCCCTCGTAGCGCAGCTCCATCTCCGCCGTGGTCAGCACCGCGTCCAGCAGGTACGGCTCCGCCTGCGGCGCGCCATCGACCGCATCCATCAGGTCCCGCATGGCGACGTTCGGCCGGCGCGCAAGCACGGAGAGCCGCACTGGCTCCCGCAGCGCCGGCGAGCCGGCCGCCTGCAGCACCGGGTCCGCCTGCGCGGGGGTGACGTTGGTCGTGCGCAGCCAGCGGTCCACCTCCTCCGCCAGCCGCATCCGCTCCTCCAGCGTGGCCTTCTGCCCGTCCGTCAGCAGGCCGCGATCCGCCGCCAGCGGGCCCAGCCGCGCAAGCGCGTTGTCCTGCCGCAGCGTAAGGCGGAACTCCGCGCGGCTCGTGAACAGGCGATATGGCTCGTCCGTCCCCTTGGTCACCAGGTCGTCGATCAGCACGCCAACGAACGCCTGGTCGCGCTCCAGCACCAGCGGCTCGCGGCCCAGCGCGGCGAAGGCGGCGTTGGCGCCGGCCAGCAGCCCCTGCCCGGCCGCCTCTTCGTACCCCGTGGTCCCGTTCACCTGGCCGGCGAGATAGAGGCCGTCCATCGCCTTGGACTCCAGCGTGGGGCGCAGCTGGTGGGGCGGGTAGTAATCGTACTCGATGGCGTACCCCACCTTGGTCATCCGCACGTTCTCCAGCCCCGGGATGCTGGTGAGCATCCGCAGCTGCACGTCGCCGGGGAGCGAGGTGGAGAGGCCGTTCACGTACAGCTCCGTGGTCTCCAGCCCCTCCGGCTCCAGGAAGATCTGGTGCCGCGGCGCATCGGGGAACTTGACGACCTTGTCCTCGATGGAGGGGCAGTAGCGCGGCCCGCGGCCGGAGATCTCCCCCCCGTAGAGCGCCGAGTCGTGCAGATGATCGTGGACGATGTCGCGCAGCGGCTCGCCGGTCCAGGTGATCCAGCAGGGGAGCTGCGGCAGCAGCGCGGCGCGCTCCCAGACGGAAAGGCGGTAGTCGGGGTTCTCCCCCGGCTGCACTTCCGTCCTGGAATAATCGACCGAACGCCCGTCGATGCGGGGCGGCGTACCCGTCTTGAAGCGCGCGACCTCCAGCCCCAGCGCCTCCATCTGCTCGGCCAGGCGGACGGACGGCGGATCGCCTGCGCGGCCGGCGGGGACGGAGGGGGAAAGGCCCACGTGGATGCGGCCGCGCAAAAAGGTGCCCGCGGTAAGAACGATGGACGGCGCGTGGAAGGTGTAACCGGACTCGGTGGATACGCCCGCGACGCGGCCGCCGTCCATCACCAGCGCACCCACCATCCCCTGGAAGAAGTGCAGGTTGGCGTGGCGCTCCAGGACCATGCGCGCGGCGCGGGGATACAGGCCGCGGTCGCACTGCGCGCGCGGCGCCCAGACCGCCGGACCCTTGGAGCGGTTGAGCATGCGGAACTGGATGCGGGCGCGGTCCGTCGCCATCCCCATCACCCCACCCAGCGCATCGACCTCACGCACCACGGTGCCCTTGGCCACGCCGCCGATGGCGGGGTTGCAGCTCATCTGCCCGATCCCCTCCAGGTTGGGCGTGACCAGCAGCGTACGCGCGCCGATGCGCGCCGAAGCCGCCGCGGCCTCCACGCCGGCGTGCCCGCCGCCGATCACGATCACGTCGTAGCGCGTTTCCACGGACGGCAGGTGCGAGAGTGCGAAGGTGCGAGAGTGCGAAAGTGACGGCACCGACTCGCGAATTCCAGGGTTCCGGGTGCGCTCCTGTACATCAGCACAGGGGGAGTGTTCCACGTGGAACATCTCACGGAGAAAGGACGCGCGCCCGCGGTCGATAACACGCAACCACTTTCAGCATCCCCACTTTCGCACTTTCGCACTTCTGCACTCTCGCACTCCACCCTTGGCATACCTGTTGCACCCGGGGGTGCTCCCAACTTCGGGAACCAGCAACAGGGAGGGGTAGATGCAGGAAGATCGGAACTATGGGACCGCGGGTGGCGGAACCACCGGCGGAACCGGGAGCGCGCTGGGCTCCACCGGCACGGGCGGATCGACGGGGACGAGCACGGGCGGAACGGAGACGCTGGCCGGCGCCAGCCGCGTGGGCGGGCTCGACGAGCTGCAGGAGCGCGCCGACAACCTGATGGACCAGGCGGCCGAGCAGCTGGAGACGGTGGCCGAGAAGATGGATTCCGTCGCGGGGCTGATCCCCAAGAAGGGGCTGGGCGAGCGCGCCAACACGTACGGCCACACGGCGGCCGACACGCTGGAGAGCGTTGCGCACTTTCTGCGCGACAACGACGTAACCACGCTGCAGCGTGAGCTGGGCGGGCTGGTTGCCACCCGCCCCCTGAGCATGCTGCTTCTCGCGGTGGGCGCGGGATTCGTGGCCGGCAAGGCTCTGCGCTAACCGCACGGAGGAGGACGATCTCATGGCGGAACTGCACGTAACACCGTCCGACCCGACGGCCGACGGCCGCGCCGTGGGCGGCACCGAACCCGCGCTGGGCGACCTGTTCCGGCAGCTGGCGCAGGACAGCGCCACGCTCGTCCGCCAGGAGATGAACCTCGCCAAGGCGGAGCTCAAGTCCAACGTAAAGAGCGTGGCGCGCGACGCGGCCATGGTGGCGATCGGCGGCATTCTGGCCCTGGTGGGCGTGGTGGTGCTGATCGCGTTCCTGGTGGTGGCCGTGGGCGACGCGCTGGACAACTACTGGCTGGGCGCGCTGGTGGTGGGCGTCCTGTTCCTGCTGGTGGGCGGCCTGCTCGCGATGAGCAGCCTCAAGAAGCTCAAGCACGAAGAGGTAGCGCCGACCCGCACCCTGGAGACTCTCAAGGAGGACAAGCAATGGCTGCAGAGCGAGATCAAGCAGGCACGTCGGGACCTGGCCTGAGCGGCGCGGGACGCGACACCGGGTCGCTGAACGCGGGCACCTCGGGCTCGGCCGCGATGGGCGACCGGGGACTGGGCACCGCCGAGGTGCACACCGGGCTGCACAGCGGCGGCAAGGACGAGTACTCGGGGCTGCAGTTTGCGGGTCACGAGTCGCAGGGTGGCGTGGGCGGGCGGCTGCGCGACGTGGCCGACCGCGTGGGCGGGCCGGTGCGCAACCTGGCCGGCAGCCTGGGCCCGCGGGTGAGCGAAGCGGCCGGCACGGTGCGCGAGCGCGCCAGCAGCGTGGCGGAGCGCGCCAGCACGGCGATGGAGAAGGGCGGAGTGCTCAGCCGCCTGCGCGACAACCCGCTCCCGGTGCTGGGCGTGGCGTTCGCCCTCGGCTTCCTGCTTGCGTCTCGCGGCGAGGATGACGACTACGGCGAGACCAACCGCGGCCGCGCCCGCAGCGAGCTGCGCGACGCGCTGATGGCCGGCCTGACCGCCGGGCTGGCGCAGGGCGCCCGTGGCTTCCTGAGCCAGGCCGGCTCGGAGAGCACCGGGTTCGTCAACACGCTGATGGACGCCTTCCTGGGCGGGGGCTCGGGCGGCGGCGGGTCCACGGGCGGCAGCGCGCGCTCCGGCGGCGGGACGTACGGCTCCACCGGCAGTTCGACGGGCGGTGCCCCGCGCGCCAGCCGCGCCGGCTCCACGGCCGGCACGGCGGGACGGACGGGTGCCTCGCGTCCGCCCAGCCACCAGGAATACTGACGGCATGGCGGAGGCCGGCTATCGCGTGACCGGCCGGGTGCAGGGAGTGGGCTTCCGATGGTGGACCCGCTCCCTCGCCGTTCGTCTGGGGATCAGCGGCACCGTCCGCAACCTTCCCGACGGGTCCGTGGCCGTGCACGCGCGCGGCACGGACGATCAACTGCGCCGGCTGCAGGCGCAGCTGGCGGAGGGTCCGCCCGGCGCACGCGTCGCATCGGTCGATCCGCTCCCGTTCTCCTCCGACGGCTTCTCCGAAGGCGAGTTCGTCATCGCCCGCTGATTTTCCGAACACATCCCGTAGAAAGTTCGCTTTCGACGTTCGCGATAAACGCGCGATCCCGGATTTCCGAATCCACCGGGTCGTTTTCGCGTCTAGAATGCGGTAAAAACGATTTTCGCGCGAAATCTGCCTCCCTTTCTCGTTTGGAGATGGGGGAAACAGGAGTTGCGCGTATCAGTACGTAGCAGTCCCGCTCCGTGAACTGCGATGGGGTCGCGGAGTGTCCGGATTGGTGGTGCGGGGGAAAGACGACTACTTGCCCACGCAGAAGGTGCCGAAGACGCGATCGAGCACGTCATCCACGCTGACGACGCCGACAAGGTCCTCCAGCGCGGCGATGGCGGCGCGCAGGTGCGTCGCGGCGAACTCCATCGGCACTGCGTCGTCCATGGCGGCGAGGAAGAGGGCCAGCTCATCGCGGGCGGCGCGCAGGGCGCGGGCGTGGCGCTCGCGCGTGACGAGCGGCGCCTCACCCGGCTCGCCCAGGATCCCGCCGAACGCCTTCGACAGCAGCGCGCGCCGCAGCTCCGGCATCCCGTCCCCCGTCGCGGCGGAGACGGTGACGGGGGGGATGTCGGACGGATCCGCATCCGCCGACGCGCCGGGGTGGCGGTCGGCCATGGTGCGGACGACCATCAGGCGAGTGGGGTCGACGCCGGCGAGGAACGAGCGCTCGTCGTCATCCACCGCTCGGCCGGCCTCGATGCAGAACAGCACCAGGTCCGCGGCGGAGAGGTAGCGGCGCGCGACCTCGATCCCGATTCCCTCTACCCGGTCCGCCGTCTCGCGCAGCCCCGCCGTATCCACCAGGCGAAATGGGTAGCCGTCGACGGACGCGGAGGCCTCCACCGCGTCGCGGGTGGTGCCGGGGATGTCGGTGACGATGGCGCGCTCCGTTCCCAGCAGCGCGTTGAAGAGCGACGACTTCCCCGAGTTCGGCCGCCCGGCGAGCACGGTGAGCGCGCCCTCGCGCAGCAGTTCGCCCTCCGGCGCCGTCGCGAGCAGGGCGTCGATGCGCGCGATGACGTCCGACGCCGAGGCCACGATGCGCGCGGGCGGCACCGGCGGCTCGTCCTCCTCGGGAAAGTCGATGGAGTAGGCGATCAGCGCCTCGGTGCCGATCACCGCGTCGCGCAGCTCCGACACGCGGCGCGAGAGGCCGCGCTCCATCTGGTGCACGGCGGCCCGGTGCAGCGCGCGCGACCGACCGTCGATCAGGTCGGCGACGGCCTCGGCCTGCAGCAGGTCCAGCTTGCCATTGAGGTACGCGCGGCGGGTGAACTCCCCCGGCTCGGCCGCGCGCGCCCCGGCGGCGAGCAGCGCGTCCAGCACCAGCTGCGGTGTCAACACCCCGCCGTGCGTGGCGATCTCCAGCGTATCCTCACCCGTGTAGCTGGCCGGCGCGGCGAAGTACGTGACCAGGCCGCGATCCAGCAGCTCCCCCGTCGACGGATGACGCAGCGCCGCCAGCCGCTGCGCGCGCGGCTGCACGTCGTCCATCCCCGGTGCAATCCGGCGCAGCACCTCGCGCGCATTCGGCCCGGAGACGCGCAGCAGGGCCACCGCGCCGCGCCCGGCCGGCGTCGCGATCGCGGCGATGGTGTCTTCGGAGAGGGGGGATGCAGGCATGCGGGGATGATGGGGAGATGCGTCGGCGCGCGAAAGTGCAGGCGGCAAATCCGGACGATCAAGAAGAAGCGCCCACCCTCCAGAAGGAGAGCGGGCGCTTCGTCATCCATCGACCGAACGGCCGTCAGCGCTTGCGGGTGCGCTTGCCGGGGATGTGCTTGGGGCCGTGGGCGTGCGCCTTCTTGGCCGCATCCTTGGACTTCTGCGCCTCGGTGGCGCGGCGGCGCTCCCTGGCGATCAGGATCTGCTGCGGCAGCGAGGCCACGTTGGTGGACGCGTAGTACAGGTTGAGCCCCGACGGCATGGCGAAGAACACGAAGCCCATGACCAGCGGCATGGTGTACATCATCATCCGCGTCTGCTCGTTCTGCTCCATCCCGCTCATCTTGGTGCTCACGTACTGCAGCGCGAACATCGAGAGCATCAGGAAGACGGGAAGGATGTGCAGCGGATCGCGCAGCGACAGGTCCGGCAGCCAGGCAAAGCTCGTCCCGCGGAACTCGATGGCGCCCTGGAAGACGAAGAAGAGCGTGATGAGCACCGGCATGGGGATGAGCAGCGGCACGCACCCAGACATCATCGAAAGCGGGCTAACGCCCAGTTCCGAGTAGACCTTCATCATCTCCTGGTTCATCCGCGCCGCGTCATCGCGGTACTTTGTCTGCACCTCCTTGACGCGCGCCTGCAGCTGCGGCTGGATGGCCATGTTCTTCATCTGCGCGCGCATGGCCCGCGCGTTGAGCGGCCACGTGGCCAGCCGCACGATGAAGCCGAACAGGATGAGCACCAGCCCGTAGCTGAGCCCCAGGTCGTGCAGCCGCTTGAGCGCCCACAGCACCACGGCGGCGATGGGCCGCACCACGGGGCGCAGCCAGCGGTAGCCGTAGGGGTTCACCTCTTCCAGCTCGTGCCCCACGGCGGCCAGGCGTCCGTGCTCCTGCGGGCCCAGGTACGCCTGCATGTGGAAGGCGCCGTCCGCCGGGAGCGGCTGCACCAGCCGGGCGCGGGCGCGGGGCGAGCGGTGCGTCTCCTTTCCGACGGCGTACAGCACGTCGCGCGCGGGCTCCAGCTCCAGCCGCGTAAAGCGTCCGTTCCCCGCCTCGATGACGGCGAGCAGGAAGTAGCGGTCCTTGATGCCGGCCCACACCAGCGGCCCCGCGATGGTGTCGGGGGCCTGTACGCGGCGGATGGGATTGCGGCGGATGCGCTCGCGGTCCCATCCCACGAACGAGAGCTCGCGGGCGCTGCCGTGGTCGGGCGAGTCGTGCGGCGCCAGCCCGGTGCCCAGCTCGGTGATGAGCTGCGCGCCGCGCGGCACGCCCGTAAAGCGCCCCTGCACGTCCACCAGGTAGCCGTCGGGACGGAAGGTGTACGTCACCTCCGCGTGCACCGGGCCGGCGTTGGACGAGACGAAGCGCAACTGCTTCGGCTGGTCCCCCTCGCGCAGGTCGATGCGCTCGGCGCTGGGGATGAAGGTGACGTTGCGGAAGTCCAGCGTGTCGCGCCCCACCACCACCCGCTGCGCCAGCACGTCGCGCGCGGACCGGGGGATGAGCTGCACGCTGCCGTCCTTCTGCACGTAGCTCTCGAAGCGCGGCAGGGTGGCGGCGTTCAGCGCCGCGCCGCGGGTGCTGAAGCGGTACTCGTACAGCGGCGAGCGCACGCTGACGATGCGCTCCGGCGCGGTGCCGGCGGGCGCGGCCTGGGCCACGCGCGGCGTGGCGGCCGGGGCGGCGGGGGTGGCCACCGCCGCGGTGGCGCTGTCGGCGCCGGCGGGGGCGATGGTCCGCTTCGGCTGCGGAAACATCAGGTTCCACCCGAAGAGCACCACCGCCGAGGCAACGAGGAACAGGACGAGCCGTCTGGTCTGGTCCATCAGCCGGGATCAACCGTGAGAAAATTCAGGACCCGCCCCCCGAGGCATCAGGGGACGGGATCGAAGCCGCCCTTGCAGAACGGCTGGCAGCGGGCGAGCCGTTTTACCAGCAGCCAGCCGCCGCGCGCCGCGCCGTACTTTTCGATCGCCTCCTGCCCGTACGCCGAGCAGGTGGGATGAAAGCGGCACACCGGCGGCTTGAGCGGCGAGATCCCCTTCCGGTAGAAGCGGATGGCCGCGATCATCGCGCGCGTGAGCACAGTTCCTCCGTGAGCGCGGCCACCTCGTCGCGCAGGTCTGCGAACGGGGCGGTGTAGGCTTCGGGACGGGCCCGGAACAGTACGTCGAAAGCCGCCCCGTGGTTTCCGAGCGCCGGCAGCAGCACCGTGCGCCCCAGCTCGCGCAGCCGCCGCTTGAGGCGGTTGCGCTGCACGATGGTGCGCTTGTGCTTGGGCACCACCACGCCCAGACGGGGAACGCCAGCGGGGGAAGGGGAGACGAACGCGTCCAGGTGGCGCGTCTTGCTCCTCTTCCCCCGTCTGAACAGCGACCGGATCTCGTCCGACGCGGTGATCCGGGCCTGCCGGGGCAGCCCGAACCCGTTGCGCGCGTCGGGCCTTTCAGCCTCCACGCGCGGCCGCCGGTCAGTACTTGCTGGGAACCGTGACGGCGATCTTGTGCCGGCCCTTGCGGCGGCGGTTGTTCAGCACCTCACGGCCGCCCTTGGTGGCCATGCGGGCGCGGAACCCATGCTTGTTGATCCGCTTGCGGTTGCGCGGACGATAACTCGGCTTCATCGGTCAAACCCCTTCAGGGTGCTGCGCTCTAGGCTTCGGGGCGGCCTTGCGGGCTCGCGGCAAAGACAGTGAATGTAGCCAGGGTCGGCGGTTTCGTCAACGGCTGGATCTGGGCCCACCTGGGAAAGCCCACCCGGATCGCCAGTGCACCCCTTCTCGCTCATTCAGAGCCGCATCCGCGAACACCGCCGAACCCCACGCGAAGTCCCAACCGTTGCGAGGCGCGTATACTCCGTTTACTTTTCTGCAGCCAAAAAAAAGACCCCGGGTTCATCACCGACGCGAGGGTCGGGAGAGGAATAGCCCGGGGACACATGGGAAAGCTACTGGCATGCAAGCGAATGGTCAAGGCCACTACGTGCTCGCGATCCGCAAGGCAATCTCCAGCGAGCGTCTCGATGCGTATGGCCTAGGTCGTACCGATGACCAGAAGATTGCGAACTACTTATGGAATCTGGCTCTCTGCGAGTCTCTGTATCCGGCGCTGAACGGTCTTGAGATCGCGTTCCGCAACGCCGTCTTCAATGCGGGGGCACAGATCTTCAGCGGGATTTCCACGCGGGACGTACCCTGCTGGCTGGACGCGAATCCCTCTTTGTTCGATGCGGATCACGAGCAGTCGGTGACTGCGGCCAAGCTGCGACTGCGGGACCGGGGCAGAGCGCTGGAGCCTGGAAGGTTGGTGGCCGAACTGACGTTTGGGTTCTGGACCTCCCTGTTCGAAGTACGATACGAGCGGAACAGGGTATTATGGCCACACCTGTTCGGCGCACAGCTTCTGCACCCCTCCTCTCCGCGCTCCGTGCGCTCACGCAAGGAACTGTCGCCGCTGCTGAACCGCATACGGCACCTGCGAAACCGTGTGTTTCACCACGAGCCGATCTGGCACTGGGGCAATCTCGTCCAGCAGCACGCGCTGGCGCTGGACCTGACCGGCTGGTTCAGCCCCGAGCTCCGTGCGACGATCGAACCAGGTGATCGTTTTCCGATAGTACACATGGCGGGTCCCGCACCACACTTGCAGCGAGTGCACGCTCTAATCATGACAGCATAGCGGTAAGAGACTCTCAACCCTGGCGAGCGCAGTGAGTGGACTCTCCGCGCGTGGACCGCGTCCCCAAAATCAGCACCGTGCGGAGTGGACGGTGCGGTGACGCGTTGGACGATCCAAGGACTGTCGAGCGGATGTATTCGGGTCAGCTTCGGACCTCTGCCACATCCGCAGGAGGCGTTTCCCGTGAGCAGGTGTGCGCCGTTGCGCAAGGGCTTTTGAAAGCCGACCAAATGCAAGCACTTACGGGGCTTTCTTGACTTTTCCACACCCCGTTTCTACGTTGCCGGATGCCGTTTGAAGGTCCTGCCGTCCTGCTGCCTGAGAGTTGATGGAGCTTACCGCCGCGGAAATCTGGTCGCGCATTCTGGAGAGTGCCAAAACCGCGCTACCGGAGCAAGCGTTCCGCACCTGGCTGGCTCCCACGCAGGCGGTGGCCGTCTCCAACGACCTGCTCGTGGTCTCCACTCCCAACCCGTTCGCCGTGGACTGGGTGGAGGACAAGTACGCCGGCCTGCTCACCAGCATTGGCGAGCATCTCTTTGGCCGGCGATTCACGCTGTCCGTCCAGTTTCAGGGAAACGGCAAGGCCGCGTCCGTGCCCTCCATCGACCTCGCGCCTGCTCCACCCCCCGCCGCTCCCGCCCGGATCGAGAGCGCGCCGCAGGCGCACGCCGCCAGCCAGGGGGCCGACACGCGCCCGCTGCCGCCGCTGAACCCGCGCTACGTCTTTGACCGGTTCGTGGTGGGGAACAACAACCAGCTGGCGGCCGCGGCGGCGCATGGCGTGGCCGAGGCGCCGGCGCGCATGTACAATCCGCTCTTCATCTACGGCGGCGTGGGGCTGGGCAAGACGCACCTGATGCACGCCATCGGGCACGCCATGCTGGAGCGCGACCCGGGCAAGCGGGTGATGTACCTGTCCAGCGAGCGCTTTACCAACGAGCTGGTGAGCGCCATCCAGGACGGCTCCATGGGCGAGTTCCGGCGCCAGTACCGCGCCTGCGACCTGCTGCTGGTGGATGACATCCAGTTCCTGGAAGGCAAGGAGCGCACGCAGGAGGAGTTCTTCCACACCTTCAACGCGCTGCACGACGGCCAGCGGCAGATCGTGCTCACCAGCGACCGTCCCCCCAGCGCCACGGGGCTGGAGGACCGGCTGGTGAGCCGCTTCGAGTGGGGGATGGTGGCCGACATCAAGCCGCCCGACTTCGAGACGCGCGTGGCCATCCTGCGCCGCAAGGTGGAAGAGGACCGGCTGGAGATCCACGACATGGACGAGGTGCTCACCTTCATCGCGCGCAACCGCACGTCGTCGGTGCGCGAGATCGAGGGGGCGATGATCAAGCTGCTGGCCTACTCGTCGCTCACGCGGCGCCCCATCGACCTGGTGCTGGCCCACGAGGCGCTGGGCACCGGCCTGGCGGGGAGCGAGGGGAGCGGGGGATCCGCCGGCGGCCTTACGCCGCAGAAGGTGCGCGACAAGGTGGCCGAGGCCTGGGGCACCACCCCCGACGCGCTGCAGTCCAAGAAGCGCACCAAGGACCTCACCATCCCGCGACAGGTGGCGATGTACCTGATCAAGGAGATGTTCGACCTGGCGCTGGTGGAGATCGGCAAGCTGTTCGGCGGGCGCGACCACTCCACGGTCATCCACTCCGTAGCCAAGGTGGAAGAAGACATGGCCGCGGACCCGGCGTTCCGCCGGCGCGTGGGCGAGCTGCGGGATTCGCTGCGGGCGTAGGGGTACAGAAGGGCGAATGGGGCGCGGGCGCGAGTCCGCACCAGGAGCGAATCAATTCGCCGCTGGAAAGGCGCAAAGTCCGCCTTCGCGGACTGTAGCCGGGAGCGCGGGTCGCATCGACAGGGCTCGAGCACGCCGGCAGCGGACGCGCAGGTGCGTGGAGCGCCGCACACGGCCAGGCCGCCGAGTCCACGCAGGTGGACTTTGTGTAGTTGTTGCAGCGAATTCATTCGCCCCTGCAGGCGGACGGCACGAGACTTCTGTGCGCCCGGGATGGTGTCGGCGGAGCACAACAGGATCCGCATCGACCAACGTCTTTCCTTCGTCGGGGCTCCGGTATCGGAGGTAAACGAAGGGAACGGAGCTTGACAGCGTTGCACGGACCCCGTACCTGCGTCGGGGAGCGGCGTGGACAACCGGTGTGGACAGCGTG
>DASTVC010000193.1:0-6058 GCA_035759295.1 Longimicrobium sp.
GGGGATGTTGACCACGATCTCCATGGGCGACTGCGCCCGCGCGGGCACGGCGGCGGCCGTGGACAGCACGATCATCGCGGGCACCACCTGACGGATCGAGAACATTCTTCGGGTTCGGTTCGATGTTGCGGACCGCGTTTGGCCGGGACCCGCCCGGCACCGCCTCGTCCGCTGCGCCCGAGGACTCAACCTCTGGCGTGGCACGGGATTACGAGGGATGCTTCCTGCGTGTTTCAGCGCGTTTTCGCCTGATCCACCGCCGCACGGCCCTCGTACCGGCCCTGTGCGCAACAAGATGCCGTTCGCCCCCGGCGCCCACATGGTGCGAATGACCCGGTGCAGATGACCCGGTCCGTCCGAACGTGCGACATGCATTGAAGACAGAAGGGAAATTTCACGCGGAGGCGCGGAGCAAAAAGAAGAGACGCGGATGAAAGCTTCATCCGCGTCTCCGCGCCCTCTGTGTCTCCGCGTGACACCTGCGTTTTGATTCGGCCTCAGTTGCCGTCGCCGGACTTCTCCGCCGATCCGTCGTTATCCCCCGAGCCGCCGCCGGAGACCACGCGGATGGGGATGGGGTTGGGGATCGCCACCTCCACCCGCTCCTTGCGGTTGCCGTGGACGTTCTGGTACCACGCATCGTCCTTTCCCGCGCCGCCGCTCTCCATCACCATGCGCGCCAGCTCCACCACGACGCTGTTGGCGATGCGGATGGAGCCGTGCGACTCGGCCTTGCCCAGCGACTCGGGATCGTTGGTGCCGTGGATGCTGCGCGGCGCGTCATACACGAGCTGCGCGTGGCCCAGCGGGTTGTCCGGCGCTCCGGGCTCCTTTACCTCCTCGTCCTCGGCCCAGCTTTCTTCCTTGGGCGGCGTCCAGCGCGGGTTCCACACCACCTGGTTGATGGTCCACTCGCCCGTCCGCGTGGGCCACTCGGGCATCCCCACCGCGATCGGGTGCGTGGCGATGCGCTGGTCGTTGCGGTACACGTGCAGCTCGCGGTCGGCCACGTTCACCTCCAGCCGCAGGTCCGGCGGCGGAGGCGGCGGGGTGGGCGCCGGCGCGGGCGTGGCGCCCGGCTGGCCGGCCTGCGGCTGCTGCGCGACCGTCGTTCCGCCGTCCGCCGCCTTGTCGTCCGTCTTGTCCTGGACC
The DNA here is from genome assembly GCA_035759295.1 of Longimicrobium sp. GTDB lineage: Bacteria > Gemmatimonadota > Gemmatimonadetes > Longimicrobiales > Longimicrobiaceae > Longimicrobium. The sequence continues at coordinate 1,153 of DASTVC010000193.1, forward strand.
GCGCAGCCGCCCAGCGCCAGCGCCGCCACGGCCATCATCATCGAACCCGCATGGAGCCGCATCGATCGTCTCATCCTCTTCTCCCGTTGTGAGTTGCCGGGGCGGCGCCAAGCAAGGTGCGTGCGCGCGCGGCGGGGTGGCCGCACCCTTGCGAACGGGAACGGCCCCATCTCCCCGCGGCGAGGCATCATGATCTGCATTCTGCACGGCTACCTGCTCGAAGGCTCGGGAAGCAACCTGTGGACGCGCTCCATCACCGAGTCGCTGTGCCGGCAGGGCCATGACGTACACCTGATGGCGCAGGAGAACCACCCGGAGCGCTACGAGTTCATCACCGAGGCGCGGCGGTACCGCCAGGACGGCGAGGTGGAGACGTTCTTTCGCCGCGAGCCCGCCTACCCCGGCCGCTGCGTGCTGCACAAGCCGGATCTGGGCGATACGCTCCCCGTGTACGTGTGGGATCGATACGAGGAGTTCCCCCGCGTCGTACCGATGGTGGAGCTCTCGGACGAGGAGGTGGAGTCGTACGTGGCCCGCAACGAGCGCGCGCTCCTCCGCATCGTCCGGGAGAACGGCATCACGGCCATGCACGCCAACCACGCAGTGCTGATGTCCGTCGTCGCCCAGCGGGTGAGCGCGACGACGGGCGTTCCGTTCGCGGTGATGCCGCACGGCAGCGCGCTGGAGTTCGCCGTAAAGCGCGACGAGCGGTTTCTGCGGCTGGCGGAGGGGGCGTTCACCGCCGCCCGCCGCGTCTTTGTGATCGGCGACGAGATGCGCGAGCGGGTGCGCGGCATCCTGGGCGCGGTTCCGGGGCTGGAAGCGAAGTTCTCGGGGCTGCACCTGGGGGTGGATACCAGCCAGTTCGAGCTCGTCCCCCGCAGCGCCCGGCGCGCCACGCTGGCGAAGATGGCGGAGTCGCTGGCCGGCGTGCCGCGCGGCCGGAGCGCCGCGCAGTCCGACGCGTTGCGCAACCAGCTGCGCGGCGATCTGCGGCCGGAGGAGATGCGGGAGATCTTTGCCGCGGCGGAAGGGGCATACGAGGCCAAGACGCCCGACGCGGACGTGGAGGCGCGGCTGGAGGCGATCGACTGGGAAACGGAGCCCACACTGCTCTTCGTGGGCCGGCTCATCTCCAGCAAGGGGATCCAGAGCGTGATCGCCGCGCTCCCGCTGATCCTGGCCGCGCGCCCGGACCTGCGGCTGCTGGTGGTCGGTCACGGGCCGCTGCGCGAGCCGCTGGAGGCGCTGCTGTGGGCGCTGCAGCACGGCGAGCGGGGGATGGTGGAGCACATCGTCGCCCGCGGGCGCGAGCTGGAGGGCTCGCCGGAGGGAGACACCGAGGGGGCGGAGCTTACGCAGGTGGCGCGTTTTCTGGAGCAGCTGGACGCCCGCGGAGAGCTGGATGCCTACTACGCGGCCGCGAAGGAGCACGTACGGCCGGACCGGGTGGTGTTCACGGGATATCTGACGCACCGCGAGCTGCGCTACCTGTTTCCCTGCTGCGACGTGGCCGTCTTTCCATCCGTGGTGAAGGAGGCGGGGCCGCTGGTGTTCCTGGAGGCGCTGGCGTCCGGCGCGTTTCCCCTGGGCACCTACTTCGCGGGGATGAAGGCCAGCATCGACTCCGTCGCCACCGCCCTGCCGCCGGAAGACGCCGACGCCATGAAGCTCGATCCGGCGCCGGAGCACACCGTCGCCGACATCGTCCGCCGCGTTCCCGCCGCGCTGGCGCTGAGCGAGCGCCACCGCGAAACCCTCTACCAGGTCGCCCGCGACCGCTACGACTGGAAGAGCGTCGCCACCAAGCTCTTCACCGAGCTGAACGCGCTCTGACCAGCCGGTCAGCATGACGAAAACGGGCGCCTGTCATTCCGAGGCCCGCCCGCGCTGCCGTACGCCTCTCGCGCGGACGGTTGCAGGGCCGAGGAATCTACTGGCGGTGATTGGGAGGGCAGATGCGGCAGCCCGCTCCACACGTACGGCCACACAAGAGCCGGACAGGGCCATGCCCGGGGCGTCGGAAGCGTCGGACGGTGTGCGGCACGCGACGAGTCACGAGCCTCCGACAGTAGATTTCTCAGTCGGCGCCAAGGTTTTGTGCGGGCTGCAGGGTTCGCGCGGCGCCTCCTTCGAAATGACAGAACTGCGCGCTGGATGTCTTGCTTCAGCAAAACGACGAACCGGCCGGGAGCGAGGTGCTCCCGGCCGGTTGGGTGTCATCCGATGGAATCGCGGGCTACTGGGCCCAGGTGTGGCCGCCGGAGACGACCACCGGTCCGGAGCTGTTGTCGGTGGTGTTGTCGCCCACCTGGCCGGACTCGTTGTATCCCCAGCAGCGCGCCACGCCGTCCTGGTTCACCCCGCAGGTGTGGTAGTCGCCGCCGTCGATGGACACGTACAGCTCGCCCCCCATCACCGCCGTCGGCACGTCACGCGGGTCGGTGGTGCCGTCGCCGATCTCGCGCGTGTTGTTGAACCCCCAGCAGTACGCCGCCGCGCCCGTGGTGACGCCGCACGACGTCTCGCGCCCGGCGGTCACGCGCGCCCACTCCAGCCCGCCCGAGACCTCCTCCGGCGTATCGGGCGCCGCCGCCGCGCCGTTGCCGATCTGCCCGGACGTATCCAGCCCCCAGCACATGGCCGCGCCCAGCGACGTCACGCCGCAGGAGTAGCTTTCGCCCGCACTCACCGCGCGCCACGAGTGGTTGCCGGCCACCAGTGCCGGACGTGCCGTGGAAGCGCCCGTCCCCTTCCCCAGCTCGCCGTTGGAGTTGTCGCCCCAGCAGAACGCCGCGCCGCCGCGGGTCACGCCGCAGCTGTGGTCCGTCCCCGCATCGACCGTAACCCACTTGCGCCCGCCGAACACCGCCACCGGAGTCCCGACCGACGCGCTGTCGGCCGCGCCCAGCTGGCCGGCGCTTCCGTCGCCCCAGCAGTACGCCTCGTACGCCGTGGTCACGCCGCAGGTGTGGCCGGCACCAGCGTCCAGCTGCATCCAGCTGCGCCCGCCCGCCACGGGGACCGGCACGGGGCTGTCGTCCTCCACGCCCGTCCCCAGCTGTCCCGTCTGGTTGTCGCCCCAGCAGTACGCCGCGTTCTCGGTGGTAATGCCGCACGTGTGATAGCGCCCCGCGCTGAGCACGCGCCAGAAGTGGCCGCCACTCACCGGCACGGGCACGCTGTCCAGCCCGCCGGCCCGTCCCAGCTGCCCGTCATCGTTGGTGCCCCAGCAGTACGCCTCGCCGCCCGTGGTGAGCGCGCAGGAATGGAAGCCGCCCACCGCCAGCGTTCGCGGGTCCAGGTCGATCATCTCCAGCGCGTTCTCATCCGGCACCGGCGCGGAGACGTAGACCTGAAAGGTGAATGACGACACCGTGTTGGGCACCGTGAACTGCCACTCGTGCGCCGCGCTGGTCTGCTCCGTCGTCAGCCGCTCCACGTAGCGGAAGTAAGGCTGCGACGAGCCCAGAAACATCCCCGAGCCGTCCTCGTTCGCCACCTCCACGGTGCCGTCCGGCGAGGCGGGCCCGGTAAAGAAGAACACCTTGATGCCGTCGGGATCCACCGTCGTCCCGTCCGTGGTGCCGATGGGCTGCCCCAGCAGGTTCTGCACGGTCACGTCCACCGTGAACAGCGAGGTGCCGTCGTAGGTAATGCCGCTGCTCGCCAGCCGCACAAAGCTCCCCTGCCCGCCCAGGATCACGTCGCCGCTCGCTCCGCCCGTCGAGGGCGCGGCGGGGCCGCAGTGCAGCGACTGGGCGCGCACGTCGGCCGTGCACTGCAGCACGGCCAGCGGATCGGGGAGCGCCGGAGCCACGGGCGCAATCACCTCCTGGTCGGCGCAGGCGGCCAGCAGCGCGAGCGCGGCGACGGGGAACGCGCGTGTGACCGGCGGGGCGAGGCGCATGAGGGCTCTCCTGGGAAGGACGGACGGCACGGGAGCCGCGCGGGCGGGGAGCCGGCGGGGAGTGCATGTTAGGCGTGGAAACGTCTGCCGTCAATGCGTTTGGGGCGTGGAAAGGAGGCAGCGGGTGCATCTTTTCCGCCGCAGCGGTGTAAGGCGATGCGGACGGACGATCCGGCCGGGAGAGGCGCTCCCGGCCGGATCGCGTTTCTTTTTCGCCGAAGACCGCGGCGCGGTGTTGGGCCGCCGCGGAGAGGTTTGATGATGACGCTGGACATGCTGTTCGGATCGGCCTTCGGGCCGCTGGTGATCTTTTCGCTTCGCATCGTGGACGTTTCGCTCGCCACCGTGCGCATGCTGCTTTCCGTGCGCGGATACAAGCGCCTGGTGCCGCTGATCGGCTTTTTCGAGGTGCTGGTGTGGATTACGGCCGTGGGGCAGGCCGTAAAGTTCCTGGACTCGCCGCTGCACCTGCTGGGGTACGCGGCCGGGTTCGCGGCGGGCGCGGCGGTGGGGCTGTGGATCGAGGAAAAGCTGGCGCTGGGCCTGTCGTCGCTGCGGGTGATGTCGGCGCACGGCGGGGTGGAGATCGCGCAGGCGCTGCGGGACCGCGGCTTTGGCGTAACGGAGTTTCCCGCGTACGGCAAGGACGGGCGGATGGAGGTGATCTACGCCGTGCTGCGCCGCCGCCACCTGCCGCTGGCGCTGGCGCAGGTCTCCGCGTGGGACCCCGACGCCTTCGTCACCGTCGAGGAGCCGCGCACCATCCACCGCGGCTGGATGTTCGACTATCGCCGCAAGTAGCGGCTTGCGGTGATCGACAACCGAAAGCGATGATTTCCTGAGAGGGTGTTGCTAAACCTTACCGGCTCCCACCGGAGGCACACTGTCATCCTGAGGGAGCGCACGCCCGTAACTTTCATAACCACAGAAGCTTGCGCGCGACCGAAGGATCTTTGTCGGGTCGCGCGAAGCCCAGCCCTCGGGATCCGTTCAAGT
>DASTVC010000194.1:0-19578 GCA_035759295.1 Longimicrobium sp.
AAGCAGGAAGCCGGCGGAACACAAAGAGGACGTGGATGATGCGCTCATCCGCGTCCTCTTTCGTTCCCTCCACGTCCTTCGCCGAGGCTTCCTTCCCTACCCCTTCAGCGCGCGGCGGACAGAATCGATGACGCGGTCCACGACCATGTCGACCGGCTCGTGGAAGGTGGCGCCGGCGGCCTTCACGTGCCCGCCGCCGCCGAACTCGCGCGCAACCCGGTTCACGTCCGCCGCGCCGTTGGAGCGGAACGACACCTTGGTCTCCCCCGGCTTGGTCTCGCGGAACAGGAGCGCGACCTCGGTGCCCTCTACCGAGCGCACGTGCTCGATCAGCCCGTCGAAGTCCTCGCCCGTAGCGCCGAGGCGCGCGGTGACGCGGTGGGGAACGACCATCCACGAGATGCGGCCGTCCGGGTCCGACTCCAGGCTCTCCAGCGCCTCGCGCAGCAGCTCCAGCCGCCGGCGCGGCGCCGTGGCGAACAGGCGGCGGTACACCACCTCGGGGTCGATCCCCAGGCGCATGAGCTCCGCGGCCACGGCAAGGACGCGCGGCGTGGTGTTGCCGTAGCGAAAGGAGCCGGTGTCGCTCACCAGCGCCACGTACGCCCCCAGCGCCGACGCGTGCGGCACCGCGTCGCCGGCCAGGGTGATAAGGTCGTACACCATCTCGCCCGTGGCGGCGGCGCTGGGGTCCTGCACGGCCACGTCGCCCACCACCTCGCGCCCCGGCGGATGGTGGTCGACCACCAGCGTGCGGCCGGGGGCCAGAAAGGTGACCAGGCCGGCCAGCCGCTCGGGCTCGCTGGTGTCCAGCACCAGGTGCAGGTCGGCGTCTTCCAGCGCCGACTCGCCCTCGGGGGTGCCGAAGTCGGCCACCACGTCCTGCCGGTGCAGCACGAAGCGCAGTGAGTCAGGGAACGGAGTGGGATTCACGATGGTAGCACGCACGCCCCGCCCTTCAAGCCAGGCGGCCACCGCCGCCTGCGAGCCGGCGCCGTCGCCGTCGGCGTGCACGTGCGTATGCAGGGACACGTGGCGCGCCCCCAGCAGCGGCTGCAGCAGCCGGCGCAGGGGAAAGGCCCGGGACTCGGGGACGGCCAGCAGGTCGCTCATCGGCTCCGTGGAAATGCGCGGGGTGCTTGGTGGGTCAAAATCCTACGGGCGCGCGCCGCGCCGCGCAACGTGCGGCGCGGTGGGAGGCCGGCCGCGGGGCGCCGGAACGCGCCGCAAAGTGCGGCTCACCGGATCGAACGCTTGACCGGAACCATCCGGCGCTTACATTCACGGGATTCCTTACCCGATTTTCCCCGGTCCGGCACCCGTTCCCGGCATGCGGCCCCAACGCGATCCAGCCCGCTGACGCACTCCGCGTGTCCGCCGCCAGACCGATTCCACAGGAAAGCACCCCGAGCGGCCCACCGGCCGCCTTTGCGCGCGCGCCGGGCCGGCGCGCCGTGTTCCCACCCACGCGGCGGACGGGCAGTCCGCCCAGACAGGAGCTGTCATGAGCCTTTTCGCGCGTAAGTCGATCGACGAGCTGCGCGCCGACGCCTTCAGCGAAGGCGAGCACGCGTTGAAACGGTCGCTCACCGCCATGAACCTGGTGCTGCTGGGCATCGGCGCCATCATCGGCGCGGGCATCTTCGTGCTCACCGGCACGGCGGCGGCACGCAACGCGGGACCGGCGGTGGTCATCTCGTTCGTCGTCGCCGGCCTGGGCTGCCTGTTCGCCGGCCTGTGCTACGCGGAGTTCGCGGCGATGATCCCCATCGCCGGATCGGCGTACACGTACGGCTATGCAACGCTCGGCGAGTTCGTGGCGTGGATCATCGGGTGGGACCTGATCCTGGAGTACCTGTTCGGCGCGGCGACGGTGGCGGTGGGATGGAGCGGCTACTTCACCTCGTTCATGCGCGAGATAGGCTTCGCATTGCCTGAGGCATGGACAACGGCGCCCATCAGCGTGCAGGGAACGCACACCCTGGTTCGCAACCCGGGCGCCATCATCAACCTCCCGGCCATCATCCTGATCCTGCTGATGACCACACTGCTGGTGATCGGCATCCAGGAGTCGGCCAAGTTCAACAACATCATCGTCTACGTGAAGGTCGCCATCGTGCTGCTGGTGATCGGCTTCGGCTTTCAGTACGTGGACACGGCCAACTGGCACCCGTTCATCCCGCCCAACACGGGCGAGTTCGGTAAGTTCGGGTTCAGCGGCATCATCCGGGCGGCGGCGGTGGTGTTCTTTGCCTACATCGGCTTCGACGCGGTGTCGACGGCGGCGCAGGAAGCCAAGAACCCGCAGCGCGACCTGCCCATCGGCATGCTGGGCTCGCTGGCCATCTGCACGGTGCTGTACATCCTGATGGCGCTGGTGATGACGGGCATGGCGCACTACACCACGCTCGACGTGCCGCACCCGGTGTTCGTGGCGCTGGAGAAGGCGGGCCAGCCGCTGGCGTGGCTGCGCTACTTCGTGAACATCGGCGCCATCGCGGGCCTGGCCAGCGTGGTGCTGGTGATGCTGATGGGCCAGCCGCGCGTGTTCTACAGCATGTCGCGCGACGGCCTGCTGCCGCCCATCTTCAGCAAGGTGCACCCCAAGTTCCGCACGCCGTACGTCACCACCATCCTTACCGGGTGCGTGGCGGCGCTGGTGGCCGGCTTCTTCCCCATCGGCCTGCTGGGCGAGCTGGTGTCGATCGGCACGCTGCTGGCGTTCGTGATCGTCTGCGCGGGCACCTGGTACCTGCGCGTAAAGGAGCCCAACCGCGAGCGTCCGTTCAAGACGCCGCTGGTGCCTCTGGTGCCCATCCTGGGCATTGCGACCTGCGGCTTCATGATGTACTTCCTGCCGGCGGACACGTGGCTTCGCCTGATCATCTGGATGGTGATCGGCATCGTGATCTACTTCCTGTACGGCCGGCACCACAGCGTGCTGCAGCGCACCGGCCACCAGGTGTACGAAGCGGAGCCCTCGCGCCCCAACTTCACGCACGAGGACGACCGCAAGTCGTAGTCTTCGCGCTGTAGTAGTCTGGCTGCAAAACCGCCCCTCTTCCGGTAACCGGAAGAGGGGCGGTTCTCGTTTCCGGGATGCTCTGTCCCGTGCGGGTGAACCCGCGGCTGGAACAGCGAAAAGCCCCGCAAACAGCGCGGGGCTTCGGTTCCACGAAAAACAAGGCGGTGACTTCCGGCGAGGCATTGCTGATCCGAAGCGTCAACCCACACAACCGCTTGCGCGCGACCGAAGGATCTCCTCTCCGCCGCCGTGGGGCCAGACGTCGAGCGTCGAAGCCGGCTCCTCGGTTATGCCAGCGAGATCCTTCGGTCGGCGCCAGGCTGCATCATGGAAGCAGGATGCGGTGCGGCGCCTCCCGCAGGAAATCAGACTTCGTGGGCGGTTTAGCACACCCCTGAGGGAGCGCCAAACCGCGCATCCCGCTCTCCAAGAGAGTGATGACCCGCGATGCAGTGGAATGGTGTCAGGGCACGGCGGTGGGCGGGGGTTGCTCCACGCGTGTGTGGACGCATCGGGAACGGCAGAGGGAGGAAAGCACGGCAGGGGGCCATCCGCATTTTTCGGGAGATACCTATCCCGCCATCCTCGTCCCCAGCCCGCGCCGACCTCCTGCCGCAAGCGCACCGGAACCGGCCTCCACGAACACCTGATGCGCGATCTTGCGAAGCTCGGGCCCGCGAGAAAGCCGGGGGGCGTTCCCGCAGAGGTGCGCGCGAGGGGACGGTTCACGGGATCGCGCATCGGGTGAAGCCGGAATGGTGGGTCGCGGGGCGCTGCGGCGGGAAAGGGGTTTCCAGAAAAAACGCGGATGGCCCCCTGCCGCACGTCCATCCGCCTGCCGTTTCCGATGCCCCCAGGGAAGCCCGTTGCGCCCTGCTCCTGCCGACGTGCAGGACGCGGTGTCGCGCATGGTGAACCCGCCACCGCTTCCCGCCACACGTGGCGTACAAGAAAATCCGCGATGAGCCGGAATCAACGGTTCGGGAGTCAGGACCCTCTGAACCTCCGACGCGTCCCTATCGTCAGCCCAGATCCAGGCCGATCTGCGGATCGTCGGCCGACTTCCCTGCCCCAGCGTCGTCGGGCGGGGCGGCGGATTCCTGGGCGCGGATCCAGCGCTCGAGGATGGAGACCACGTAGGCGCGCTCCTCCGGCGTGAGCGCGCGGCCTTTGGGGATGCGGTGCCACTTGGCCAGGCAGCCCCGGCAGCAGGTGGCGGTGGCGTGCTGGGCCAGGAAGACGGGGTGGCCGCGCATGGGGGTCTGCCTGCCGTCGTTCGGCGGCTGCGCGGGAGCCAGCCGCGCGGCGATCATCTCGTCCGCGTGGCGCAGGACGGTCTCCATCCCCTTCGCGCGCTGGTAGGCCAGGTCCGCCCCCCGCAGCCGGAAGCGGCGGCGGAACGCGGACTGGGCCAGCGCGGTGAACAGGTCGTCCGGATCACGCATCGCATCGAGCGAAAAATGAGGGTGCCCCGGCCCCGCGCCAGAAACGGATGTCCCACGTCCGGCGCCGGTTTTGAGGCCACTGGCGGTCTACACGCAACTGTTTATATTCCAACGCAGTCCGCAACCGCAATCCCCCGCGGGGCCGCGCACGACCGCTTCGCAACTTTCCCCGATCTCCTCCGTAGTCATCCCCGCGGCGCACGGCCGCACGCGACAACGCACCGGAGCCATGGATCCCTTCCTCTTCTGCCTCATCCTGGGCTTTTCCGGCCTCGTCATCATGGCCTTCAGCGGGCTTGCCTCGCACGGCGGTGACGCGCACGGAGGCCACGGGCACGCCAAGGAGCTGGGCGGCCATCACGGCCACGGCGTCAAGGAGCTGGGCGGCCACCACGGGCACGACGTCCACGCCGGCCATCATGGGCACGACGCGGGAGCGCACGGCGGCCATCACGGACATGACGCGCACGACGCGGCGCACGGCGCGCACGTGAAGGACGCGGGGGCGCACGCCAAGGAGATCGCCCACAACGCCAAGGACGTGGCGCACCTGCAGGACGCGCCGGGCGGCGACGCGGACGGATTCGGCGACGACATCAGCGACTACCTGCTGTCGCTGCTCTCGCCGCGGGTGGCGTTCAGCATCCTGACGGGCGTGGGCGCGGCGGGGCTGCTGCTGGATCCCTTCCTGGGCGGCGTCCTGCTCCTGCTGGTGGCGCTGGTGGCGGGATTCGCGTTCGAGGGGCTGCTGGTGCGGCCGTTCTGGAACTTCTTCTTCCGCTTCGCCAGCACGCCCGCGCAGACGCTGGAGTCGGCGCTCATGGACCGGGCGACGGCGGTGACGGGGTTCGACGCCCAGGGGCAGGGGCTGGTGTCCATCATCCTGGACGGGCAGATCGTGCAGCTGCTGGGCACGCTGCGGCCCGAGGACCGGGCCACGGGCGTGCGGGTTCGCGCGGGGGACAGGCTCACCGTCGAGGACGTCGACGGCAAGCGCAACCGCTGCGTGGTGTCGTGGCAGGGCGCGATGGCGCCTGCCGACGAGCGCTGAAGCCGCGCTCTTCTCATCCTTTACAGAGGGACCATGTCCATGTCCGCAATCCTGATCCTGGGCGTTCTGCTCGCGGTCTTCGTGCTCATCCCGATGATCGTGACGGGATTTCTGCGCAACGTGGAGGCCGGCACCATCCGCATGGTGAGCTGGCTGAGCGGCAAGACGCTCATCTTTCGCGGCCCCGGCAAGAGCTGGGAGGTGCCGCTGCTCACCACCGGCACCACGCTGAGCAGCAAGGCGATCAATGTCGATCTCGACATCACGGACCAGACGGCGGACCTGGACGAGGGCGGCGTGCCGCAGCCCATCAAGGTGCGGGTGCTGGCCAGCGCCATCGTGTCCGTCGGCGACTCGGACGAGATGATCAAGACGGCGGCCAACCGCTTCTTCAGCAAGCCCGACGAGGAGCAGATCAACATCCTCATCGACCTGCTGAGCAGCTCCGGCCGCCGCGCCATCAACCTGCTCACGCACGACCAGCTGTTCAGCGCCAAGACGGCCCCGCGGCTTACGGCCGGCGCCCCCGGCACCGCGCTGGCGCAGCAGGACGAGGTCACGCGCGCCCTGGCCCCCGTGCCGCACCTGGGCCGCAACGGCGAGCCGGTGGATGACGACGACGATCCGCTCGCGATCATCATCCGCAAGGCGTGCTCGCGTGAGCTAACGGACCTGGGGCTGAGCTTCAACTCGCTGAACATCAAGGTGGTGCAGAGCGAGGTGGCCGAGGCGCGCCGCCGCCAGAGCACCGCCGAGGCGCAGGCCAACGCCGAGATCGTGGCCGCGCTGCAGACGCGCCGCGCCAAGGAGGCCGAGATCGAGGCCGAGCGCGTGATCAGCGACCGCCAGCGCGAGCTGGAGCAGACCCGCGCCAGCAACGCCGCCCTCATCGCCGAGGCCGAGGCCACCAAGCAGGCGGCCCTGGCCAAGCAGCGCATCGCCGAGCTCGAGGCCACGCAGATCGCCCAGGCCCGCGCCGACGCCGAGCGCCTGCGCATCGAGGCCGAGGCGCAGGCCCGCGCCGAGGCCATCCGCATCACCACGGTGGCGCAGGCCACGGCGGAGAGCATTCAGAAGGTGAACCAGGCCATCCAGCAGGGCGGCGAGGCGTACTTCCGCTACAAGCAGATCGAGATGCTGCCGGAAGTGGCGCCCTTCATCGCCGACGCGCTGGCCAAGGCCCGCCTGGTCACCATCTCCGGCGGCGGCGAGAGCGCGGCCGAGGGTGCGACCAACAGCATCACCGGCGTGATCCAGACCGTGCTCGCCGCGCAGCTGGTGAGCCGCGCCGGCCTGGGCGGCGGCGACGAGGCCGAGCCGGTGACGGCCGTCCCCGTCGGGCGCATCGTCGGCGACCGGTAAGCGGCGCCGGCGGACGACGCGCGTGGGCCGGGGCGATTCCTTCGCTCCGGCCCACGTTTGCGTTCAGCGAGCGAAGAGCGTCTCGTGCCCGTCCGAGAGACGGTAAGGACCCGTACCGTTTCTACGGATTCCGTGTGCAGTCGTGCACTGAAAATCAAACGCAGAGAGCGCAGAGAGGAAATGAGAGAGCGCGGAGGACGGACGAAGGGCATCCTCTGCGCTCTCTCGTTTTAACTCTGCGCTCTCTGCGTTCAAACCTTTCGATCCTGCACACCGAACTCATCCGCAACCCCTCCGCGTACTCCGCGTCTCCGGGTGAGACCACGTTTCTTGCGGTGGACGTAGCAGATGACGCCGCACCCCCTCGCGTGACGCGCGCCAGATGTGTATCGTCAATGCGTCATCCACAACACGACCGCGAACGAATCGGGAGACGCATGGCCGAGCCCAGGGTGCCCAGCAGTGAACGCGACGGGAAAAAAGGGGTGTCGAAGACGGCGGTGGCGCTGGGCGCCGCGGGGCTCTTCCTGTTCATCGTGGGCGTAAAGCGCAAGTACCGCCTGGACGCCGAACGCGAGGTCGCCGCCAGCCGCGAGCGCGTCGAGCGCGAAGAAGCCTGAACGAACGACGCGAAGCGGGAGGCGGATGGGCCTCTCACGTAGCTGAATTGAAGACCCCGCACTGGAGAGCCAGTGCGGGGTTTGCTTCATTCCTGGTGACGCGGGATCAGAACGCGCGGAGAAAAGACAGGCTGGGCGCGAAGAAGTACTCGCCCCCCTCGAGCGTCACGGCAGACTCGAAGTTGAATGTCTTTTTCCCCGCATCGGCATCGCCCCACTTCCTGGGCCAGCGCTGCGCCTCGTTCCGGTCCTGGCCGATGAGCGGGTCGTCGCCGGTGTCGCGCTGCAGAATCCCGAAGGTGAACACGCCGGTGGGAAAGTGCTCGTTGTCTACCCACGTCCGCTGGATGAACTCGAACTGGGCGCCGACGTCGGCCTGGAAGCACATGAACAGCAGGCCCCGCGGCAGGTTGGGATCCGGATCGGGATCCGGCTGGGTCGCCACCCCGGGCAGCGGGCGGCCATACGGAATGCCGCGGCGCGCAATCCGGCGCTTGCGCTCGTCCTCCACCTTGGTGGCCGGGGTGGTGCCGCGTGGGTTGACCTTGCGGATGTGTGCGTGGAACGGGCACCGCAGCCCCTGGTGGTCCTCGCGGAACGCGAAGTCGTTCTCCTCGCCCACCCCCGGCGTCATGGACCGCAAGACGGGCGTACCGTCCTTGAAGCGTCCCACCACCATCGCCCCCGCCAAGTCCGGGTCCACGCCCAGCGACGCCGCCAGCCGGGCAACAGCGCTCTCGAACGCCGCGATGTTCTGGCCCAGCTTGCGGTAGACCAGGTAGCTGCCGAATGCGTCCACCTCGTCCGTCAGGGGATCATCCGTCAGCACCAGGCTCAGGCGGGCGCCGGGGTCCCATTCGTCGCGATCCTGCTTCTCCCAGTCGCGCCTGATGAACGCCGGCTGGCTGATGCCGTCGAAGTAGCCAAAGTGCTCGACGGGATCCCGCCTGAACGTCCCGTCCTCCTTCACCACCCTGGGATTCTCGCGCCGCAGCGTGTTTCCCTCCTCGATGGTGAGCACCTCCGCCACTCCTGCCACGGACTGGCGGATGCGCTCTGCCTCCGACTTCACGACGGCCTCCTTGTCGTCGGCCAAGGTGACTAGCGCGTGGATCTCACCCCGGAATCCGGGCTCCCACGAACCGGGGGAGGGATCCTTGTTGTCGCGGTCGAACACGCCCGCCAGGATGCCGTCGCTCTGGTCCTTCATCCCCTTGCGAAAAGCACCGCTCGCAAAGCCGTTGAGGGGAAAGCCCAGGTGTTGATACCCCTTCGCGGAAAGGAAGAGGCCGGTCACCAGTCCGCCGTCCGTCTTCGGCGGCACGTTGAACTGCTGATGCGCCGAGGTCACCTGGGGCACGATGCTCCTGAGCCACACCTTCACCCTGTCCCGGTCCGCGGTAAAGCGGAGAAAGACGTGTCGCGCGTAGTCACGCCCGTGCGGCTTGAGGATGTTCGCCTGCAGGTTGCGCAGCATGGTGTCGAACTTTAGGTCCGAGACGTCTACGTCCGAGGCGGGGGTGGTGAGCTTTACAGGCATGCGGTCCTCGTCTGGTGGGAGATGGGGATGAGGCGGGGCAGTTCCCCGGCGCATCCACGCATCTGTCGGGTTCCGCGAGGGACGAATGGGGCAGAGGCTGCCGTCTCCATCGGGTTAGATGGTTTGCACATCCCACTTTCCCTCGCCCCAGGCCCGCCCGTCCTCTCCACGGTGAATCTCCCTCCCTCGCCGCAGCCCAGCCGCCGCTGTATCTTCTGCCGACCGAAACCGTGCACCGACACCGGAAGAAAACGCTGATGCCCGCGACCGACTTTCTGCAGCGCAACCGCGACAAGCACCTCGACGAGCTCAACGAGTGGCTGCGCATTCCCAGCGTGAGCGCCAAGAGCGAGCACAAGGACGACACCGCGCGCGCCGCCGACTGGCTGGCCGGGCGCATGCGCGAGGCCGGGCTCACCGTCGAGATCATCGCCACGGCGGGGCACCCCGTGGTCCTGGGCGAGTGGCGCGGCGCGGCGGCCGGCGCGCCCACGCTGCTCATCTACGGACACTACGACGTGCAGCCCGCGGAGCCGCTGGACGAGTGGAAGAGCGCCCCGTTCGAGCCCGAGGTGCGCGACGGCAACCTGTTCGCCCGCGGCAGCGTGGACGACAAGGGGCAGGTGTACCTCCACGTCAAAGCCGTCCAGGCGCTGCTGGCGGAAGACGGCATGCTGCCGGCCAACGTGGTCTTCGTCATCGAGGGTGAGGAGGAGGTCGGCTCGCCGAATCTCGCGGCGTTCCTCAAGGAAAACGCGAAGCGCCTGGCGTGCGACGCCGTGGTCATCAGCGACACCACCATGTTCGCCCCGGGGCTGCCGTCCATCACCACCGGGCTGCGGGGGATGGCGTACATGGAGATCCGCGTGCAGGGGCCGTCCACCGACCTGCACTCCGGCGCCTACGGCGGCGCGGTGGTGAATCCCGCCAACGCACTGGCGAAGATCATCGCGCAGCTGCACGACGGGCGGGGCCGCGTGGCCATCCCGGGCTTCTACGACAAGGTGCGCGAGCTGACGGCCGAGCAGCGCGACGGCATCAGCCAGCTTCCCTTCGAAGAGGAGAACCTGCGCAAGGAAGTGGGCGCGCCCAAGCTGGGCGGCGAGGAGGGCTACGGACCGCTGGAGCGCATCTGGGCGCGGCCCACGCTGGACGTGAACGGCCTGCTCAGCGGCTACACGGGCGAGGGCGCCAAGACGGTCCTGCCGTCGAAGGCGATGGCCAAGGTGTCGATGCGGCTGGTGCCGGACCAGGACTACAAGCAGGTGGAGCGGATGTTCATCGACCACGTGCAGTCGCTGGCGCCGGAGGGGGTCACGGTAGAGGTGCTGGCGCTGCACGGCGGACAGCCCTGGTTTGCCGAAGGAAGCGGCCCCGTGTTCGACGCGGCGGCGCGCGCGCTGGAGCAGGCGTGGGGGCGCAAGCCGGTGTTCATCCGCGAGGGCGGATCCATCCCCATCGTGCAGGCGTTCCAGGAGACGCTGGGGGCGCCGGCGCTGCTGATCGGCTTCGGGCTGCCGGGCGAGAACGCGCACGCGCCCAACGAGTGGATGTCGGTGGAAAACTTCCACAAGGGCGCCGAGGCCATCGCAATGATGTACGAGGGGCTGCGGTGAGCGATGCGCAGGTGACGGGCGGGACCGCGCCGGAGAGCGAGGCGCGGGCGTTCGTGGAGGAGATGACGGCGCGCATTGCGCCGCTGGAGCACGAGGCCAACCTGGCCGCATGGGACGCGGCGGCCGGCGGCGGGGACGAGGCGACGGAGCGGGCCACGCGGGCGCGCTCGGCGCTGCGGGCGCTGTTCACGGACGCGGAGGGCGCGCGGCGGGTGCGCGGGTGGATGGATTCCGGCGCCATCGCCGATCCCCTGCTCCGCCGCCAGCTGCACCTGCTGGACGAGGAGTTCACGCGCAACCGCCTGCCGCGCGAGACCATCGACGACCTGGTGAACCGGCACGCGGAGCTGGAGCGCCTGTTCTACGGCTTTCGCGCGGAGCTGGACGGCGCGCGGGTGAGCAACAACGAGATCGTCGAGATCCTCACCACCGAGCGTGATTCGGCGAAGCGGCGGGCGGCGTGGGAGGCCAGCAAGCAGATCGGCGCGCAGGTGGCGGAGCCGCTGCGCGAACTGGTGCGGCGGCGCAACGCGGCGGCCCGCTCCATCGGCTTTCGCGACGCCTACGCGATGGACCTGCACCTGCAGGAGATCGACGAGGCGGAGCTGTTCGCCACCATGGACGCGCTGCGCGACGGCAGCGACGCGCCCTACCGCGCCCTTCGCGCGGGGGTGGGCGCGGAGATGGCGGCGCGCTTCGGCGTGTCCGTCGACGCGCTGCGGCCGTGGCACTGGGAAGATCCCTTCGCCCAGCAGGCGCCGGCCATGGGCGAGGTGGACATCGACCGCTACCTGGCCAGCGATCCGGTGCCGCTGGCGACGGGGTTCTTTGGCGGGATCGGGCTGCCGGTGGAGGGGATCCTTGCCCGCAGCGACCTGTACGAGCGCGAGGGCAAGGACCAGCACGCATTCTGCCAGGACGTGGACCGCCGCGGCGACGTCCGCATCCTCTGCAACCTGCGGCCGAACGAAAAGTGGACGGCCACCCTGCTCCACGAGCTGGGCCACGCCGTCTACGACGAGACTCTTCCGGCCGATCTGCCGTTCCTGCTGCGCCAGCCCGCGCACATCCTGACGACGGAGAGCGTGGCGATGTACTTCGGCCGGCTTACGCGCGAGCCGGCGTGGCTGCGCGAGGTGGCGGGCGCCGCGGTGTCGGACGACGAGGCGCGCGAGATCCGCGGGCAGTCGCGCGCGGCCATGCTGATCGCCGCGCGGTGGATGCTGGTGATGATCTACTTCGAGCGCGAGCTGTACCGCGACCCCGACCGCGCGGACCTGAACCGCGTCTGGTGGGAGCTGGTCGAGCGGCTGCAGCTGGTCCATCACCCGGAGGCGCGGCCGGACGGGACGGAGTGGGCCAGCAAGCTGCACCTGTCGCTAAGCCCGGTCTACTACCACAACTACCTGCTGGGCGAGCTGATGGCGTCGCAGGTGTCAGCCGCGGTGCGCCGCGAGACGGGGCTGGCGGCGGAGCGCAGCGTGGCCGGCGATCCACGCGTGGGCGCCTTTTTCCGCGAGCGCATCTTCAGGCCCGGCGCCTCCATCCCCTGGAACGAGCACCTGCAGCGCGCCACCGGCGAGCCGCTGAACCCGCGCTGGTTCGTGGAGCAGTTCGTCGAAGCGTAGCGCCGCACGTCCACCGATCAACGGAAGAAGCCCCGCTCGACAGCACGTCGGGCGGGGCTTCGCTTCATAACAGGAGTACTCGATTTCCAGGCAGCGTACCTTTGAAGGCATTCACGCCGGAAGAGCCGCGCTTATCGTTTGCGGTCGGCACTCTTACGCAGTTTCCCGAACTGGCTTTTTATGGGAAGATGCTTCCTAGTGCGCTGAGCAGCGATGTCGCGTCAAAGGTTGCCATGAAACCGATCCCTAGCGGCAAGATAAATTCCTTTTTCGATTTGCAGTCGCTCGTATTCCCATCGTCGTCGCACTTGGGATCCTTTAGCACGTCTCTGCGTCCAAGGTGGATTACTGCATGGAAGTCTGCACCTACAGCTTCTTGCGAGACGCCACGGAATGGCTGCAGTGCCGATATACCCACATACCAGTCTGTATCCGCGTTTTCGAATGCCGCACCGAGAGACGCGCGAAGCCTCGTCCAGCGGGCCAGAATGGGAAAATCCACAGAGACGACTGGCTTGGTGAACGCTTCGCCATCAACCTCGGTAACGGAAATCGTCTTAGCTGTGGAATCCGTCACAACGGTGGCGGAGTCCCCGGTTACCGGATCAACAACCCGGCGCGTAATATGGATCGTCCGCTCGGTCTGGTCGACTCGATCGTAGTGCCTGAAATCGTAGGTAGAAACGATACCTGCGTTTAGGCGTGGTGTGGCCCGGGCGACAGCGCTCAAAACAAGGTCCTTCGCGGGCTCGTCGGCGAGCGAAGCTCGCAGGTGCTGGCGCCCCACGCCTTCACCAAGCCTCCACCAGGTGCTCGCAGCGCAACGGCCTGAGCTGCGCACTGCGCGCACGGAATCGGGGCTCCCGGCACCGACCGCGCCATACGCCCTGAATACCACCACCGCGCTGTCGCAGCGCTCACCAGCGTCCTGAATCTCTACAATTACAGGTGCTTTGATCTGCCGTTTTTCGTAGCCGTACACGACGCTGTCGCTGAGGGGGGCCAGGCTACGCTGGGTACTCGCCGCTGCGGGGGCATTCACGTCGATCACGCGCGTCAGCGTCCTGCCCGCAATCGTCGCCTTGGCCGTAACTTTCACGCCTGTTCCAGCCGCACCGAACCACGAGAAGGTGGCCTTTCCGTCCGCCCCGGCGGGGCTATTCGCTTTGATTGTGCGGCCAGGTTCCTCAACAGTGAACTCGACGGGGGTATTTGTGACCCCAATCGCGTTGTTGATCTGAACGGTCACGCTGTGCTGACCGGGATTGGTCGTTGCTTTCAGCGTGCAGGCACCTGGCGTTGCCGGCTCGACAGGAGTCGAACAGGTGAGCGTGGGATCCTGGGCAGTGGCAGGGACGGCGAACAGCAGGACAGCAAACCACGCGGCAAGACTGCGGGACAGCGCTTTGCTCATGAGAGGTGGCTCCGGAAAGCGGGCGGGGATGAACGGGGAGAACAAACGTTGCCATATTGCGCGTGTAATGACCGCCTGCACAATACAAACATTTGATCCCGACTCGCCGAAACCGTTAAGACAGTAAAAATCAAAAGTTTAGCGTCTTCTTAGAAAGAACTTCAGAACGTGCCTCTCCCGTGAATACCTGAACTCCCAGCTATGCGGATTGCGTAACGGCGATCGACATCCCCAGCCGCACAGGGTCGCCGGGCTTGATCGAGGGGAGCAGTTCCACGCGGCCGGGCTCGAAGACGAGGACGACGGTGGAACCAAGGTGGAAGGTCATGATCTCGTCGCCACGCTGCACGGCGATCGGAGGATCGTACGCCTTGGCGGCGGATTGGAGGCCGCGGCGGTTGGTGACCCACTCGCTGCGGCCCGGCGGCGCATTCCACGCCGGATCGAAGGCGGCGCTGATGCGGCCCACGTTGTACGCGCCTACGGCCACGACGGCGACGCGGCCCATCTCTCCATCCAGGTGGCAGATGAGGCGCTCGTTGCGCGCGAACAGCTCCGGCAGGTGCGCCACGGCCGCCGCGTTCACCGGCAGCAGCGCGCCGGGAACGTGCCGCGCCGCGCGGATCTCGCCGGCGACGGGCGCGTGGATGCGGTGGTAGTCCTTCGGCGAGAGATAAAGGGTGATGAACACGCCGCCCTCGTAGCGCGCCGTCGCGGACTCCTCCTCCAGCAGTTGCCCCACGTCGTACAGACGGCCCTTGGCCTGGATCAATCGGCCTTCGCGGATGATCCCCAGCTGCCCCACCGCACCATCCACCGGCGACGCGACGGCGGCGGGATCGCCCGGCCACGTCCGCGCGCCCGCCGCCAGCATGCGCGTAAAGAAGCGGTTGAGGGTGGGATAGGCCTCGAGCGGCAGCTCCGCCTCGCTGACGTCCGCGCCCACGGCCCGCGCGAAGGCGCCGAGCACGGCCGGGCGCATGGCCGGCGGAATCGGCGCGTCCGCCATCCGCCCGAAGCCGCGGCTCAGCGCCCCCTGCGGCAGGCGCCTGAGCAGGCTGAGCGCGGCGCGCCAGCGCAGGTTCGGCAGGTCAGGGTTCTCGTCGGAACGATGCATGCTCACGGACAAATGGGTCTCTGGCGGATCAATCAGAATCTCGCCCGGTTGCGGACGCGCCGGTGCCTGAAACGCCGCACGCGGCCGGGCCGCCGAATCCGCGCAGGCGGATTTCGTGACGTTGCTGCCGCGGTTTCAACCGCCATCGCGACGCCGGCGGCAACGGGGCCCGGTTGCGGACGCGCCGGTGCCTGGAACGCCGGACGCGGCCCGGCCGCCGAATCCGCGCAGGCGGATTTCGTGACGTTGTAGCCGCGGTTTCAACCGCCATCGCAACGCCGGCGGCAACGGGCGCGGTTGCGGACGCGCCGGTGCATGGAACGCCGCACACCGCCGGGCCGCCGAGTCCACGCAGGTGGACTTTGTGTAGTTGTTGCCGCGAATTTATTCGCCTTCGCGGGCGGGCGGGCTGATACCCGACCATGCGCACCGGATAACGACGCATCCGCCGAATGCACGCCGCGCGCCGGGAGGGGCGCATCCGCCGCGCGGGTGTTACATTCCGCGCCTTCCGCGTGGCGCGAGCGCCGGCGAATCGCGGTCGCATCATCACCGAAAGACGAAAAACAGGCTTGAGCACGACGACCTCCGCATCCACCGCCCTGCGCATCCCCAGCCGCACGCACGTGCTGGCCAACGGCATGCGCGTGGTGGCGCACCACGACCCCGGCGCGCCGCTGGTCACCGTCCACCTGATGTTCCGCGCCGGCAGCCGCGACGAGGCGCCGGGCCGCACCGGGCTGGCGCACCTGCTGGAGCACCTGATGTTCGAGGGGAGCCAGCACGCGCCCAAGGGGCACTTCGACGACGTGCTGGAGCGCGTGGGCGGCACCAACAACGGCAGCACCTGGCTGGACCGCACCAACTACTACGTCACCGTTCCGTCCAACGCCGTCGAGCTGCCGCTCTGGCTGGAGCGCGACCGCATGGCGTTTCAGCTCCCCATGCTCACCGCCGAGGTGCTGGAGCTGCAGCGCGGCGTGGTGATCAACGAGCGCAAGCAGGCGTACGAGAACCGTCCCTACGGCATGGCCGACGAGCGGCTGCACGAGCTGCTGTTTCCGCCCGATCATCCGTACAGCTGGCCCACCATCGGCTACATGCGCGACCTGGAGGCCATGACGCTCGAGGACGCGCGCGCATTCTACTCCACCTACTACACGCCCGGCAACGCGGTCCTCGTCTTTGCCGGCGACGTGGAGCCGGAGCGGGCGTTCGCGCTGGCGGAGCGCTACTTCGGCGACATCGCCGGCGGGCCGCGCATCCCCGCATCCCCCGAACCCGCCCTGCCGCCGGCGCCGATCGAACGGCGGGCGGAGATGGAGGACGACGTCTCCTTTCCCCGCATCTACATGGCGTACGCCGTTCCCGGCTACGGCCAGGCCGACTGGGTGGCGCTGGATGCTCTGGCGTACCTGCTGGCCGACGGCGACAGCTCGCGGCTGCAGCGGGCGCTGGTGCGCGACGGGCGGCTGGCGCAGGACGTGGATACCTATCTCTATCCCACCGCCATCTGCGGCATGTTCGGCATCGTCTGCACGGCGCGGTCGGAAATCGATCCGCAGGCGCTGGAAGACGCCGTCCGCAGTGTGCTGGACGACGTGGCGCGCGACGGGGTGACGGACGATGAGCTGACGGGCGCCGTGAACCGGGTGCGCCGCGACCACGTGGGCCAGCTGGCGACGATGGAAGAGCGCGCCGACGCCCTGGCCTACGCCGCCACGGTGCTGGGCGACGCGGAAGCGCTGAACGGCGTGCTGGACGCGTACACCACCCTTACGGTGGATGACATGCGCCGGGTGGCCGCCGAGTACCTTTCCGCGGACCGCTGTGCCACGCTCGTGGTGCTGCCGAAGGAAGAGTCGGATGATGAGGACGACGAGGAGGTGCGCGATGCCGCATAGCGGAACCGTCGCCATCCTCCCCGCGCCCGTCCCCGGCCCCCCGCCGCGCCCGCGTGTTCCCCGCCCCGAGCGCTGGGTGATGGAGAACGGGCTGCGCGTGGTCGCCATCCAGAAGCGCGGTGTGCCGCAGATCGTGCTGCGCCTGGCCATCCCCGCCGGCGGCGCGTCGGACCCGGCGGCGTATCCCGGCACCGCATCCCTCGTCGCGCACCTGCTGACGGAAGGGACGCTGTCGATGACGGCGGACGAGCTCAACGCGCGGCTCGACCTCCTTGGCGCGTCCGTCCACGCCAGCACTGGCCACGACTGGGCCGAGGTGGAAGCCGTCCTGCTGACGGACACCATGGACGAGGGGATCCGGCTGATGGCGGAGGTCGCCACACGACCCTCGTTCCCCGAGCAGGAGACGGAGCGCGTGCGGGCCGAGTCGCTGGACGCCCTCGTCGCGCGCGAGGACGAGCCGGCCAACGTGGCGGACGACCGCGTGGCGCTGGAGGTGTTCGGCGCGGACCATCCGTACGGCCACCCCTCGTTCGGCACCGCCGCGGGGATCGCGTCCGTGCCGCGCGAGGCGCTGGCGGAGTTCCACGCCGCCCGCTACCGGCCGCGCGGATCGTTCCTGGTGGCCGCCGGCGACTTCGACCCGGCCGAGCTTCGCGCGCGGCTGGACGAGGCGTTCGCCGGCTGGACGGGCGCCGTGGAGCGCCTCCCGCTTCCCGCCGGCCCACCCTCTCCCGCCAACGCGGGGCAGGCCGTCGTGGTGCCGTGGGACGACGCGGCGCAGTCGGAGATCCGCATCGCGGGCGCGGGACTGGACCGCCGCTCGCCGGACTGGCTGGTGGGCTCGGTCGCCAACTACGTGCTGGGCGGATCGACCATCACCGGCCGCCTGGGCGCCAACCTGCGCGAGGACAAGGGGTGGACGTACGGCGTGCGCTCCTCCTTTCACGCCGGCCAGGCGATCGGCGGATGGGGCGCGGACACCGCCGTGGACGTGGAGGTCACTGCCGCCGCGGTGGGCGAGATGATCGCGGAGATGCGGCGGATGGCGACGGAGCCGGTGCCCGATGACGAACTTCGCCGCGCCAAGGACGCGATGATCCTTTCCCTGCCGCGCGTGTTCGAGACGCCGGGGGGCATCGCCAGCCGCTTCGTCACCATCGAGGCGTTCGGCCTTCCTGACGACTACTGGGAGCGCTACCCCGACGCCATCGAAGCGGTGACGGCGGACGACGTGCTCGCCCTCGCGCGCGGGTGCTTCGACCCGGACCGGCTGGTGCGCGTGGTGGTGGGCGGAGGGATGTAGGGAGCGTTCCGCAAAGGGCGGGGTTGTTTTCGAACGGGATCGGACTGCGCCCGCAAGCGCCCCCCATCCCCGGCCCTTCCCCCACAAACAGCGTGGGGGAAGGGAGAATTCGATCCCGCTCCGACACGTTGCCGTGAGAAGGTCCTGTCGAAGCGCGTCACCTCTCCCCCATGCAGTTTATGGGGGAGAGGCCGGGAGAGGGGGGCGCCCGCGGATGCAGTTCGATCCCTGCCGAAGCACCCCGAAACAATCGCGCCCGCGCAGGAGAATCCCGCGCGGGCGCCGGTGCTACGCGGACGGATGGAGAATCAGAACACGTTGCCGTCGCGCTCGCCGCGCCACACGGCGTCGTCGTCGGCTTCGTCGCGCACTTCCACCACCTCCACGGCGGGCACGGGGACGTTCTGCGAATAGCGCATCATCCCCTCCCATCCACAGGCGGTGCACCAGCGGCGGCCCAGGAACCGGCGGACGTTGTGCAGCATCCGCTGCTTGAGCAGCAGGGTCTCGCCGCCGCAGCGCGGGCAGTCGCGGCCGGCGGGGAGCAGGGCGACGAGCAGCGCCAGGGGGGCCAGCAGCATCACCACCCAGAGCGCAGTCATGAACATCCAGAACATCTCGTCCTCCTTGCAGCCCCTCGGGGTGGTTCCGTGGTGATCGTGGCTCCGGCCCGTGCCGGCGCTGGCCGCTCTGCCGGCTGCGCTCTCGCCCCACTCGCTCAGGCAAACCCCGTACCCGTCCGCGGGCAGGCGGGCACACTGTTTATTTCGGCCTGCCGCTTGCACTTGCACGCACGCTTCTCCCGCCGCCGCGGCGGCCCCGGACGGCGCCCGACTCCATGATCCTGCTTCACGTAGACCCGCTGCACCCCGACCCCGCGTCGTTGCGTGGGGCGGCGGATATCCTGCGCGGCGGCGGCCTGGTGGCGTTCCCCACGGAGACCGTCTACGGGCTGGGCGCGCACGCCTTGGACCCCGCCGCCATCCAGCGCATCTACGAGGCCAAGGGCCGCCCGTCGTACAACCCCCTCATTGTCCACGTGGCGGATGCAGGGGCGGCGCGTGCCCTCGCCTCCACGTGGCCGGACGAGGCGGAGCGGCTGGCGGCGGCGTTCTGGCCCGGGCCTCTCACGCTCGTCCTTCCCAAACACGATTCAATCCCCCTTTCCGTCACCGCGGGGTTGCCGAGCGTCGCCCTGCGCGTCCCCGCGCATCCCGTGGCCCACGCGCTGTTACGCGAGGCCGGCATCCCCGTCGCGGCGCCCAGCGCCAACCGCAGCACCGGGGTTTCGCCGACGACTGCACAGCACGTGGCGCGCAGCCTCGGCGAGCGGGTGGACGTGATCGTGGACGGCGGACCCTGCCCCGTGGGGATCGAATCCACCGTGCTCAGCCTGGCCGGCCCCGTCCCCACCCTGCTGCGCCCGGGGACGATTTCGGTCGATGACCTGCGCCCCGTGATCGGCGACGTGGCCCTTCCCTCTGCCGCCACGGATGAGACGGCGGCGCGCCCCTCGCCCGGGATGCTGGACCGCCACTACGCCCCGCGCG
>DASTVC010000195.1:0-7461 GCA_035759295.1 Longimicrobium sp.
CGAAGACGATGTTGCGCAGCACCGTGTCGTCGAAGAGCATGGCCTCCTGCGGCACGTAGCCGATGGACGCCTGCCAGCTCCGCACGTTGTCGCCCGTGATCTCGGCCCCGTCCACCCGCACGCACCCTTCGCCCGGCTGCAGCAGCCCCACGATCAGGTCGATCAGGGTGCTCTTGCCGGAGCCGGTGGGGCCCACGAACGCCACGCTGGCGTTGCGCGGGATGGTGAGCGAAACGTCCTGCAGCGTGGCCCGCTCGGCGCCCGCGTACTGAAAGCCCAGCTCCTGCAGCGTGATGGCCTCGCGCAGGGGCAGGGGCGCGGCGTCGCCCTCGGGGAGCGTCGCGGCCACCGTGCGCACCGTGAACTGCTCGTGGATGGCGTCCACCACGGCCGCGTGGTAGCGCACCAGGCTCAGGGCGTTGAAGATCTCCTGCAGCCCCGGCAGCAGGCGGTACCCGGCCAGCGCGTACAGGCTGAGCAGGGGCACCACGTTGGTGAGCGTGCGCTGCGTGGTGAGCAGGTACAGCACGATCACCAGGATGCCGCCGAACGCCAGCGTCTCCACGAAGTACCGCGGCGTACGCGAGATGGCGTGGAAGGTGGGCTGGATGGTGGTGAACCGCTCCGACGCCGCCTCGAACTTGGCCAGGAAGTAACGCTCCCGCCCGCCGATCTTGACCGCCTTGATCCCCTGCAGCGCCTCGGTGGCCGCCTTGAACCGCTGCCGCCCCGAGTTGTAGCGCTCCTTGCCCAGCCGGTACAGCGCGCGGCGAAAGACCAGGTAGATCAGCCCGTACGCCGTGCCCAGCACCCCCGCCACCGACAGCGCCAGCCGCGGGTCCACCACCAGCAGCAGCCCCAGCAGCGCGGCGGAGACGAAGAGGCGGGCGGCCAGGTCCGTGAGCGGCACCAGCACCGACTTCACCAGCTCCGTAACCTCCAGCAGCACCTCCTTGCCCAGGTCGGTGCTGCTGCTGCGGAGAAAGAAGTCGTACGGCTGCGTCACGTACCGCTGCAGCAGCCGCACCGACAGCCCGTGCGCGCTGATCCACACCACGCGGTACTGCAGCCACTGCGTAAAGGCACGCACCCCGTTCGACACGGTGAGCAGCACCAGCACCCCCGCGCCCACCAGGAACAGGAAGCGGTTGGGGTCCGTGGCGCCCACCCAGCGGTAGGCGTCGCGCAGAATGCCGTGGTCCTGGATGGCGCCCGGGTTGGAGACCAGCTGCATGAACGGAAGGATGGACGCCACCCCCGCGGTCTCGAAGAACCCCATCAGGACGATGGCGGCCAGCAGCCACGCGAAGCGTTTTCGCTCCGCGGGCGCCAGCAGCACGTACAGCTTCCGCAGCATCCGCTACTCCCCTCCTGCGCGGGCGCGCCGGACGACGGCGGACGGCCCCCTGGTGTTCGCCGGCCCGGCACCCGCCGGGGAGCCCCCGCCGCGGCGACGCCGCAAAGCTATCCACGCCCGCGAACCCGTACAAGGTGGGCGCACGGCCACCCTCTCGGCGGCGGAAAGGCCGCGAGCGCCCATCAGCGCACGATCCCCGCGCGGCGCAGCGCCGCGATCACCACGTCCGCCGCCTCCGCCACGCTCAGCGCCGCCGTGTCCACCCGCAGCTCCGGCGACTCCGGCGCCTCGTACGGCGCCGAGACGCCGGTCAGGTTGGCCACCTCGCCCCGCTCCGCCCGCGCGTACAGCCCCTTGGGGTCGCGCCGCTTCAGCTCATCCAGCGGCGCGTCCACGAAGATCTCCATGAAGCGCTCCGCCGGGATCAGCCCCCGCACCCGGTCGCGGTCCTCGCGGTAGGGGGAGACGAAGGTGCAGAGGACCACGGCGCCCTGCGCGAAGAAGAGGCGCGCCACCTCGCCCACCCGGCGGATGTTCTCCGCCCGGTCGGCGGGACTGAAGCCCAGGTCGCCGTTCAGCCCGTGGCGCAGGGTGTCTCCGTCCAGCAGCATGGTCTGCACGCCCTGGGCGAACAGGCGGCGCTCCACCTCGCGGGCGATGGTCGTCTTCCCGGCGCCGGACAGCCCGGTGAACCAGAGCACCGCCGCGCCGTGGCCGTTGCGCGCCTCGCGCTCCTCGCGCGACACGTTCCACCCCTCCCACACCACGTCGGGGGATACGGACGCCGCCTGGGTCTCCGGCGCGGGGGGAAACAGCTCCTCCGCCGTCTGCACGGGGCCGCGGATCATCCCCGCCGCCACGGTGACGTTGGTGTAGGGGTCGACCAGGATGAAGCTTCCCGTCGCCCGGTTCCCCTGGTACGCGTCGAAGAACAGGGGGACGGAGGTGGTCACCTCCACCCGGCCGATGTCGTTCAACCCCAGCTGCGCCGCCTCTTCCCGGTGCAGCGTGTCGACGTCGATGCGGTACACCACGCGGCTCACGAAGGCGCGGCTGGAGCGCGTGGTGTGCTGGATGACGTAGGGGACGGACGGGTCCAGCGGCTGGTCGCTCATCCAGCACACCATGGCGTCCAGCCGGCTCCCCACCGTGGGCAGGTTGTTGCGGCGCACGATCATGTCGCCGCGCGACACGTCCACCTCGTCCGCCAGCGTCACGACGACGGAATCGCCCTCCACCGCCTGAGGGAGGGCGCCCTCGAACGCCTCGATGGAACGGACCTGGGTGACGACGCCGGAGGGGAGGATCACCACCTCCTCGCCGGGCGAGACGGTGCCCGACGCCACGCGGCCCGCGAAGCCGCGGAAGTCCTGGTGGGGGCGCACCACGTACTGCACGGGAAAGCGAAAGTCCACCAGGTTGCGGTCGGCGCCCACGTTCACGCTCTCCAGGTGGTGCAGCAGGGTGCTTCCCTGGTACCACTCCAGCCGCTCGCTGCGGGAAACGACGTTGTCGCCGTTCAGCGCCGACATGGGGATGAAGGTGAGGTCGTGGATCCCCAGCTTCTCCGCGAAGCCGGTGTAGTCGGCCACGATGTCGTCGTACACGTCCTGGCGGTAGTCCACCAGGTCCATCTTGTTCACCGCCACCACCACGTGGGGAATGCGGAGAAGGGATGAGATGAAGCCGTGCCGCCGGCTCTGCGTGAGCACCCCCTTGCGCGCGTCCACCAGCACGATGGCCAGCTCGGCCGTGCTGGCGCCGGTCACCATGTTGCGCGTGTACTGCACGTGCCCCGGGGTGTCGGCGATGATGAACTTGCGCCGCGGCGTGGCGAAGTAGCGGTACGCCACGTCGATGGTGATGTTCTGCTCGCGCTCCGCCCGCAGCCCGTCCGTGAGCAGGGCCAGGTTAATCCCCGTCTCCCCCCGCCGGCGGCTGGCGCCCTCGATGGCCTCCAGCTGGTCGGCGAAGATGGACTTGGTGTCGTACAGAAGCCGCCCGATCAGGGTGCTCTTGCCGTCGTCCACGCTTCCCGCCGTGGTAAAGCGCAGCAGGTCCATCTCCCGGTACTGCCCCGATTGCGCGTCCGGCGCGGCGGCGGGTGCCGCCTGGGTGTCGCTGTTCATCATCCGTCTCTATGGAAAGCGGCGGGGCCGGTCAAACCGGCCGCCGCTGGATCGCGTAGCTGATGTGGCGATGGGACTCGTGCGTCAGGTGGATCATCGACCAGCCGTGCTCCACGCAGAACCCGTTCACGGCCTCTACCACGCCCCAGCGGGAAAGCCCCTTCCCCGACCAGCGCGTGTAGTCGTGCCCGGCGATGATGCCGCCGTCCTTCATCTTGGGATGCGCGGCGCGCAGGTCCTTGCGCACGGAGTCGTAGTCGTGCGCGGCGTCGATGTACACCCAGTCCAGCGAGGCGTCGGGAAGCTGCGCCAGCATGTCCCACGAGTAGCCGCGGCGCACCTCCACCACCCCGTCGCGCACGCCGGCCGCCACGTTGGCCATCGTCCGCTGCATCGCCTCGTCCCCGTACCGCTGGGAGCCTTCCGGCCACAGGTCGATCAGCACCAGCTTGCGCGGCCGGCACACCTCCAGGATCTGCCGCGACAGCTCGCCGTCCGCCACGCCCACCTCAGCCACGACGGCGTCCTTGGGCATGCGCTCCAGCAGCTCCGTGCGCCCGGGGACCACCTTGAGGTCGGCGATGAGCTCGAAGGGAAGCTCGCGGGCCTCGCCGCGCATCCGCTGGTCCACGGCCCGGTTGCGGCGCACGGTGCGGGACACGCTCACCGCCTCGTACGCCGCGCGGGGCGTGAGCGCCCGCAGGAGTTTCTTCACCACGTCCATGTCAGGAACAGGATGGGAGGCGGGCGGCGCACCGTGCCGCCGTCCGGATCGGGAAGCCGCTTCCGGCCGGCCTCATTCGTCTCACCTGATTTCGCGTGCACTCGACCTGTCTTTTCGGGTTCATCGCGCATTTTGTCGCACGCCACCGAGAAAGCGGTGGCGGGTTCACCATGCGCGATACCGTGTCCTGCACGTCCGCAGGCCAGGGGCGCACCGGACTTCCCTGAGGGCGTCGGGAACGGCAGGCGGACCGAAGCGCGGCAGGGGGGCCGTCCGCGTTTTTTCTGGCAACCCCTTTCCCGCCGCAGCGCCCCGGTACCCACCGTTCCGGCTTCACCCGATGCGCGATCCCGCGAACCGTCCCCTCGCGCGAACCGCTGCGGGAACGCTCCCGGCCTTCTCGCGGGCCCGGGCTTCGCCAGATCGCGCATCGGGTGTTCGTGGAGGCCGGCTCCGGTGCGCTTGCGGCAGAGCGTCGGCGCCGGGCGAGGGACGAGGAGGGCGGGATAGGTATCCCCAAAAAAACGCGGATGGCCCCCTGCCGCGCGTCCATCCCTCTGCCGTTCCCGACGCGTCCACACACGGGTGGCGCGAGCCCCGCCTGCCGCCGTGCCCCTGACACCCTTCCACTGCATCGCGAGTCATCCCACCCGTGCCGGGTGTGACGCGCAATGCGCAGCCAGATCCGCGATGAACCCCTTTTTCACGCGGAGCCGCGGAGGAGCAGGGAGAGCCGCGGAGCACCGCTGAGCGAACCTCCGCCATTCTCCGCGAACTCCGCGTCTCCGCGTGAGATCATCACCGGTCGGGTGCGCGGCAGACGATGGAAATCCGTCTCAGAAGTAGCCCTGGCGCTTGCGGTCTTCCATGGCCGCCTCGCTGCGGCGGTCGTCGGCGCGGCCGCCGCGCTCGGTCACGCGCGCCGCCGCCACCTCCAGGATGATCTCGTCCACCGTCGACGCCTCGCTCTCCACCGCGCCGGTGCAGGTGGCGTCGCCCACGGTGCGAAAGCGGACGGTGCGCTCCTCGTATCCCTCGCCCGGGAGCAGCTCCATCCACGGCGAGCGCGCCAGCCACTGCCCGTCGCGGAAAAACACCTCGCGCTGGTGCGAAAAGTAGAGCGACGGCAGGGGAATGTCCTCGCGGGCGATGTACTGCCACACGTCCATCTCCGTCCAGTTGGAGAGGGGAAAGACGCGAAAGTGCTCGCCCGGCCCGCGGCGCCCGTTGAACAGGTTCCACAGCTCCGGCCGCTGGTTCTTGGGGTCCCACTGCCCGAAGCGGTCGCGGTGGCTGAAGAAGCGCTCCTTGGCCCGCGCCTTTTCCTCGTCCCGCCGCCCGCCGCCGAACGCCGCGTCGATCTTGAGCTCGGCCAGCGCATCCAGCAGCGTCACCGTCTGCAGGGCGTTGCGGCTGGCGTGGGGGCCCGTCTCCTCCTGCACGCGGCCCTGGTCGATGGAGTCCTGCACGCGCCGCACGATCAGCTCGCACCCCAGCCGCGCCGCCATCTCGTCCCGGTAGTCCAGCGCCTCCTGGAAGTTGTGCCCGGTGTCGATGTGCAGCAGCGGAAAGGGAAACTTCCCGGGCCAGAACGCCTTGCGGGCCAGATGCACCATCACGATGCTGTCCTTGCCGCCCGAAAAGAGCAGCGCGGGGCGCTCGAACTGGGCGGCCACCTCGCGCATCACGAACACCGCCTCGGACTCCAGCTGGTCCAGGTGGGTCTTTCGATACGAAGTCGGCGGCGGCGCGTGCGCGGCGGCGCCGGGTGCGGCGAGAACGCTGTCCATCTACAGGGGCCGGAAAAGAGGAACGAAGATCACGATGGCCGCCGGCGACACCCGGGTCACCGGCAGCCCCAGCCACGCGAAGTCACTGAAGCGGCAGCGACGAGCTTCCGCGCCGCCACGGTGACCGGAGCGGAGCTGCGGCATCCCCGGGAACGCCGCGGCGGCATCGACCACCACTGTCACCAGCGCCGCACGCCGACGTCCCGCGTCACGCCGCGGCCGCCCGGTAGACGGGGCGGATGGCCGCCAGCACGCCGTCCAGCAGCCCCGGCCCGCACGCCACGATGCCGTGCGGCTGGCGCGGGTCGGGCTTGTTGTAGCGCAGGGGCTGGCCGTTGCAGTCCGTGACGTCGCCGCCGGCGGCCCGCAGGATGGCCTCCGGCGCGCAGGTGTCCCACTCCTTGAGGTACGGCACCGGGTGCACGTACAGGTCGCGCTCGCCGGTGGCGATGAGCCCGCACTTTACGCCCACGGACCCGGAGGGGCGCACGTCGGTGATCCCCAGCGCCTCCTGCATGCGCACCAGCAGCGCGTCCGGGTGCGAGCGCGAGCCTACCAGCCGCAGCCCGTCCGCCCCCGCCGCGCCACAGCGGAGGGGGAGGATCTCGCCTCCGCCGCGCTGGATGGTCGCCTCCCCGCCCTCCGCCGCGGCGAAAAGGACGTCGTCCGCGGGCTGGAAGACCACGCCCAGCACCGCCCGTCCCCCGATCGCCAGCCCGATCATCACCGCGAACTCGCCGTTCTCCGCCAGGAACTCGCGGGTGCCGTCCAGCGGGTCCACGATCCACACCCGCGCCGCGGAAAGCCGCGCGGCGGAGTCGGCGGATTCCTCGGAGAGGATCGCGTCGCGCGGAAACGCCCGCGACAGCGCGGCCACGATCACCCCGTTGGCGGCGTGGTCGGCCTCCGTGACCGGCGAGCCGCCCTCCTTCTCCACCGCCAGGGCGGTGCCGTAGAACCGCATGGCGGCGCGCCCGGCGGCCCGGGCCGCGTCGCACGCGGTCCGGAGCTCCGCCTGAAAGGGGGGAGCGCTCGTCAGGTCCGGTTCCATGCTCCTTGGTGGTATTCCAGGCGAGTCTGCGCCCGGCCGGGTGCGGCCGCGCGGGCGGAAACCTACGCCCCCGCCCCACTTGGCCGAAAGGGCGCGGCGGTTCCCGACACCATTCGCGCGCGCGCCGCGCCGAGCCCTCTCCCGCATCGGCTGAGCGAACGAGGGTTCGGGCGATGCTCCGCGTTTCCCCGGGCCGCGCAGCCGACCGATGGCTCTCGGGATCGCGCATCAGGCGGTGCGAATGGCATGCTCCCGGACGCGGTGGAAAGCATCCGGGCGATCCGCATCCCTCCCCA
Organism: Longimicrobium sp.; assembly: GCA_035759295.1. GTDB lineage: Bacteria > Gemmatimonadota > Gemmatimonadetes > Longimicrobiales > Longimicrobiaceae > Longimicrobium. The sequence goes on from DASTVC010000195.1 coordinate 7,348, forward strand.
AAAAAACGCGGATGGCCCCCTGCCGCGCTTCCGTCCCTCTCCCGTTCCCGATACACCTGCACACGCGCGGCACCACCCGCGACTGCCGCCGTACCCCGACACCGCACGGCCTCC
>DASTVC010000196.1:0-9533 GCA_035759295.1 Longimicrobium sp.
GGGCGCAGTTCGATGTATGTCGCAGCGCCCGGCCTGCCCCGTGATGCCTTCGCGGAAACGCGTCCACCCCGTCGCTCGTCGCACGGAACCCCGCGATGGATCAGACGGTACGCTCTCCATCCTACCCCGCCCCGATCGCCCGCCCCGGCTGATTCCATCAACCCCATTCATGCCCCATGACGGACTTCGACGACGACGATCCGCTCGCGCGAGAAGACGTCTCCACGCGCAAGGCCAGGCGCCTGGACGACCTCAGGGAGGAGGTCAAGGATGCTCTCGTCGTGGGCTTCTTTGGGCTGGCGATGCTGGGAATGGGCGTGGGGGTGGGATGGTTCACGTTCCTCTCGCTGCGCCGCGGCTACTTCGACGAGGGCGAACGGTTCGTCTACGTGGACCAGGAGCCGGGATGGTTCTACACGTCGACGGCGTTCTTCGCGGCGATGGGACTGGGCTGCGCGGTGCTGGGCGTGCAGATGCTTCTGCACGCGCGCAAGGAACGCCGCCGCACCGCCCGCCTGGCCGAGCGCCTGCGCCGCGTGGGGCGCGGGACCCGATAGCCTCCACTCCCGCGCGCCGACCAGCGAAAGCGGCGGGCCGAATGCATCGGCCCGCCGCTTGTCTTCATCCCCCGAAACGCCGGGTCAGGCGCTGGTGCAGTCGTACGGATCCGTCACCACCGGCGGGATGGGCGAGGTGCCGTTGATGCGCGTGCCGTTCTTTACCTGCAGCACGATTCCCGTGTAGTACTTCTGCAGGATCTGCGTGTAGCTGAGGCCGGCGCGCGCCATCCCCACCGCCCCCGTCTGCGCCATCCCCGCCCCGTGCCCGTTGCCGCCGCCGTACGCCTTGTAGCCCGTGAGCTGGCCGGAGGTGTTGGTCACCGGCTCGATCACGAACAGGGTGCTGGGGAGCAGCGTGGGCACGCCGGAAGTGTTGATGTACGGCATCGCCGAGCGGATGGCCGTTCCCGTCTCGGTGAACGTCCCCGCGTCGGTGACGAACTGGATCTGCGTCACGCGGCCGCTGGTGGCGCTGCGGGACAGGATGTTGATGGCAGTGACGTTCCCCACCGGCTGGTTGGCGAAGTCGCCGACCACGCAGCTCATCTGCGCCATCGTCCACGTGTAGTTCCAGCGGTGGTAGGTATGCCACGACGCGTACGCGCCCGTCCACGTGGGCGTCTTGAGGTCCGTGAGCAGCGCGCTGACGGACGGCAGCTCCTGCCCCGCCGGCGCGTCCCACACGCTGCGCATGTACGCGTCCGTGCCGGTGAACACGTCCTCCACGTTGGAGGTCTTGCCGCCGCTGGTGGCGTAGAACAGCGCGTTGATCAGGTTGCCGTTGTAGGTGGCCACGATCCCCGCCGTGGCGTTCACCGCGGCGGTGCTGATGGAGTGCTCCGCGGCCGATCCGCCGTACACCTGGTCCTGCACCGTGGCGACCAGGTCGTATCCGTTGTTCCAGTGCTTGCCCAGGTTGCCGTGCGCGTAGGTGCGCGCCGCGATGGCCTGGGCCTTTTGCGCCTCGGCCTCGGGATACTGCGCCGGCCCCAGCTCGCGCGGCACCACGCCGTACAGGTATTCCTCCATCGGCACGTCGTTGATGCCGGCCAGCGTCCCCGCCGCGCCCCGCATGACCTCCGCGATGCCGCGGTACTGCGTCGTCCCGCCGATCAGCACGCGCGCCGTGGAGGCGACCGTGATGCGCGGCGGGTTGCGCGAGCTGGCCGCGGTGCCCGTCGTCTTGGTGGTGATGTAGCGCGGCTCGTAGACGGTGGTGTTCACCGTCTTCCAGATCGCGGCCGTCGTCGCCAGCCCCGCGTCGATCACGCTCTGCTTGTACGTGGCCTCGGCGGCGGCGTCGATGGGGAGCGGCCGCTCGCCGATGTACACGCGCCAGCAGCTGGCGGTGGATACGAACTCCCACGCCGACGGAAAGCCCGCCGCCACCCCCGCCGCCACGCGCTGGTCGCGGTCCGTCGTGCTGGTGGTGCAGACGACCTGCAGCCGGCGGTTGTTGGTGGCGACCGCGGTGGAGGTGTTGAAGGTGACCGTCACCTGCTCGTTGGCCAGGCCCGAGACCAGGTAGGCGTTCGTCGTCTTTTCGCGGACGTCGTATCCAACCGTGGCGCCGATCTTTACCGACGTGGCGCCGGTGACGATGCCGATGCGCACGCGCCCGGCGTACGGTTCCAGTACGTTTCGCGCTGCGATGGACGGTGGCGCGGCGAGCGGCGTGGTGATCTCGTCCGCGCAGCCGGCCAGCGTGGCGGCCAGCAGGGCGAGGAGCGCAAAGCGCGTACGTGGTGGATGCATCTGCACCGCCTTGGGAGAGGAGGAGTGGATCCGGACGGGGATTCGGTGGTGTCCCCACGGTGATGCAAAAGATGCGCTCCGCCCTCCCGCTTCGCGAGAGGAAAAGCGGGCCTCAATGCGGAATCAGTGGAGGGAGCGGAGTTGCCCCGCACAAGCATCCAGCGGCATCGCGCGGTGGGGCGACGAAGGGGGGCGTCGATGAAAAACGTGGTGAAGGGATGCGACTCAGCCTATCTATCCTTTCATCGATTTTGTCTGCCGCCCTTGATATCGAGGTGATCCATGGCTTTCAAGATGGGAGTGCTGCTGATCCACGGGATGGGCAACCAGGAGCGCGGGTTTGCCGCACCCATGATCGACGAGCTCAAGGCGCGGGTGCGCAAGGCGGGCGGCGACGACCACCAGATCGCGTTCCAGGAGGTGTGGTGGGCGCCCGTGCTGGCCGACAAGGAAGAGACGCTGCTGCGCAACATGGCCGACGGCAACGACCTGGAGTGGATGCAGCTGCGCCGGTTCGTGATGCACTCCCTGGCCGACGCCATCGCGTACCAGGACACCAACCGCGGCCCCTCGACCGACCAGATCAACGTCTACCACCAGGTGCACAACAAGATCGCCGAGGCGATGAAGACGCTGCGCGAGCGCGTCCGCGCCGGCGCCGACGCGGACGCGCCCGACGCGCCGCTGGTGGTGATCGCGCACTCGCTGGGGTGCCACATGATCTCCAACTACATCTGGGACGTGCGCGATTCGACGAACGCCAAGCCGCCGGCCAATCCGTTCGAGGGCTTTCAGACGCTCACCGGCATCGTGATGTTCGGGTGCAACATCCCGGTCTTCACGCTGGCGTACGTCAAGCTGGATCCCATCGCCTTTCCCACGCCCAACCTCAAGGCGTACTTCCCCAAGGGCACCGCTGTGAAGGACATCGAGGCGGCGTGCAAGTGGCTGAACCTGTACGATCCCGACGACGTGCTCGGCTACCCGCTCGCTCCGCTGATGAACGGATTCGACAAGGCGGTGACGGACGTGGCGGTGGATGCCGGGCCGGTGCTGCGCTCGTGGAATCCCTTGTCGCACACCGAGTACTGGACCGACAACGACGTCACCCGCCCCACCGCCGAAGTGATCCACAAAATCCTCAAGCTATTGTAGCGCAAATATCTACCGTCACGAAACCTGATTTCCTGAGAGGGTGTTGCTAAACCTTACGGGCTCCCACCGGAGGCACACTGTCATCCTGAGGAAGCGCACGCCGTAACTTTCATAACCACATAAGCTTGCGCGCGACCGAAGGATCTTTGTCGGGTCGCGCGAAGCCCAGCCCTCGGGATCCGTTCAAGTCCCTCAGTCAGGCAGACAAGATCCTTCAGTCGGCGCCAACCCTTTGCCTGAAAGTAGGTTGCGGCGCGGCGCCTCCCTCAGGAAGTCAACGCTTGTGGACGGTTTGGCAACACCCTCTCAGGAAATCAACGGCTGAGAGGAACTCGAAGGGGATAGAAAAAAGCACCACCGGCCGCGAGGCCGGTGGTGCTTTTGGTCTGCCGCTTCCTGACGCGATGGCCGCAAGGGTCATCCCGCCGACGCGGAAGATTTCGCCTTTCGATCGGCTCAGGCGCCGATGCGGCGATCGCTTGCCCGGGTCAGGTTGCGAGCAGTCGTCGTAATGGACAAGAGATCACCTCCTTCGTTCAGGTTCGACATAGGGCGTGAACACCGCGGAAACCCTCAGGTCTCCGTTGGTCCGCGGCGGCATCCTTCCGGACACCCCCATCGGCCCCCGCGCTGCACCTAAGCAGCGCTCGGGGAATAAGATACCATACCTCCCCCATTCACGCAACCCCTGCGTAATCCGCGAAAACTCCAATCGCGCCGGACGGGGATTGTTCGGAGAAACCAAGACCCGTGACCTCTGATCGGTCAGCCGGATGTGCCGGGCACAGATGGATCGAATCTCCTGGCTGTGGGCGTCCGTACCAGCCAACGTCTGCTGGATCCATCCCCTTCCCCAACTCCCCATGACACCGCGAACCTTCACCTCCAGGATCGTCATCGACCGATCCCCCGGCGAAGCAGCCGCCGCGATCGGAGCCTGCTGGGGCGCGTTCCTCCTGGCCCTTCCGTTCTCCGAGAGCGACGGAGTGGACCTGGCCTACACAGTCATCGGCGGATTGATCGGGGCGGGGGTCATCGTGACGGGCTTTGCGGCGGCGTCGCGGTGCCGGCACCTGCCCCCGCGAGACAGCCGGGAGCGCGTCCGGCTTGGCGCGCTGGCGGTCGCGGCCGGCGCGGCGATGGGCATCGCGAACCTGGGGGTGAACGTGGCCATGGGGGCGGCGCATCCCTCCATTCACCAGGCGCTGCGCGAGAGGTTGACCACGGTACCCCCGGAGAGGTCGATGTTTGCGGCACCCGTCCTGGAGGAGATCGCGTTCCGGCTCTTCTTGCTCAGCGTCGTGGTGTGGCTCCTCACGCGTGTCACCAGGAAGCCGCGCATCAGCTTTCTGCTTGCCATGGGAGCGACGGCGGTCTTCTTCGGCTCGGTTCACCTGGACCGGCCGATGCCGGACGAGGCGTCGCTGGCGTTGCTGTACTCCGTCGGCATCGTGGTGAAGACCTCGGCGATGGGGCTGGTGCTCGGTTGGAGCTACTGGAAGTGGGGGCTTCCGTACGCCATCCTCCTCCACTCCGCCGCCAACGCCGCGCACCAGCTGATCGACCCGCTGTTCTTCGGCTGAGGACTCCGGCTTGTCTCACACGAAGGGTACGGAGGATGTAAGCCGCCGCGCATCCCGATTCTCTCATTTCGAAGGAGGCGCCGCCCGGACTTGTCCTCCACGCCAGACTCTGGCGCCAACTGAGAAATCTACTCGCTGAGGCTCGTGGCCGGTCCCCATGGGAGAGTCTCGCGGACGGCTCCTTCCGCGAGTCGTCGGCGCGGCGAATGGTCACGAGCGGGCCGAGAGTAGATTTCTCAGTCGGCGCTAAAGCGTGGAGCGGCAGACGGTTTCGTGCGGCGCCTCCTTCGAAATGACAATTGGTGGGCGCTTTTAGACGGACGTCTGCCAGCTACGGCGCTGCCGTGCGCGTTACCGCTGCCACGTTGTCCTCCGCCTCGCCGTCGATGAGGAGGATGCGGGGGTCGATGCCGGCGCGGGCGGGCTCGCGGGGAACGGTGACGGTGATTCGCTGGGGGCCGGAGCGGACGCGGTGCATGCGCAGGTACAGCGGCGCACCAGACGCTCCGTCCGCCGCGGGCGCGTAGAGGCCGATCTCCACGAGGTCGTTCATGGGGACCTCCGTCTCGGTGCCGATGCTGTCGACGACCACCTTGCGCGCGGTTACGTCCAGCGTGACGCGCCAGGCGGCATCCGCGGCGGGGTGCGCGGTGGCACGGTCCGTCTTCAGCTCCCAGTACGTGTTCGCCTCGAAGAGATCGGCGAGCAGGGGGCGCAGGGAGTCGGGGGTGACCGCCTGCAGCTCGCGATAGAGGTCAAGCGACGTGGGGAGCGGGGGCGCGCCGGCGCGGTGCTGGTCCATCAGGCGGCGCAGGGCGGCGTTCACCGGCGCCTCGCCCACGTACTCGCGCAGGGCGTACATGGCAAACGGGCCCTTGCGATAGGCGGTGAACCAGTCGCCGGCGCGCAGCAGCGGAACGCCCGCGCGGGCGCGCGGGGTCAGGTACATCTCCCGCATCATCCCCAGGAACCGCCGCAGGTGCTCGTCGCCGTACGTCTGTTCGACCACGCCCATCGCGGAGTACCACGCCAGGCTCTCGCTGAGCACCGCGGCGCCCTCCACGTCCGCCGGAGCGAGCTGGTTGCCCCACCACTGGTGCGCGACCTCGTGCGCCACGACGGCGAAGGGGAAGTCGATTTCGCGCGGGTCGTCCGCGGCATTGAAGAGCGAAAAGCCTTCCTGGTACCACATGTTGACGGGCGATCCGTGCAGGCTGTTCCCCTGCCCCGGCCGCTCGACGAGGCGGATCTGGCCGTGCGGATACGGGCCGAACCGCCGCGTATAGACGTCCAGCGACGCCTGTACGGCCCGCACCATCCGCTCCGCGTTCCAGGCGTGGCCGGGGTGGTGGACGATCTGGATCGCGACCGGCTGCCCCGCGCCCGCCGGCGGAGTCCACCGCCCATCGTGCACGGCATAGGCGGCGGAGTAAAAGGCGTACTCGTTGCGGATCGGCGCGTCGGTCGCGTAGTGGAAGTAGCGGCGGCCGCCCTCCGTCCACGTGCGCAGCAGCCGGCCGGGCGCGAGCGCGAGCTGGCCCGGATCCGTGCCGACGACCGCTTCGAACGCGACCCGCTCGGCGCCGCGCACGTCCAGGCGCGCCGCGGCGTCGTGCACGGAGCGGACGGCGGGGCGCGGGGAAAGGCCGTGCGCCCGGCGCTCCCCGGCGCCGCTGAGCTCGCGGCCCGGCTGGTAGCCGATCGCCGGCATCCACCTGCCGGGAGAGACGAAGGTGCCGTTTGCCGAGACCGACGCGTCGACGCCGCCGTTGGTGAAGCCGCGCGGCCGAAAGCGGACGCGGAACGAGACCCGCAGCGAGTCGCCGGGCCGCAACGGCGTCGCCAGGGCGTAGATGCGCACGCCCATCTCCTCATCCGCCAGCACGGGCGTGGCCGGGCGATCGAAGCGGAGGCCGCTGGTCTCCGCCCCGGCGCCGCTGGTGAGGTGGATGGAATCGATGGATACGGCGCTCCGGTTCACCAGACGATAGGTGCCACGGATCTCCACCGCGCCGCGTGAGGGGTAGAGCTCGACGTGGAGGCGCGTGCCGACGATCTGCGGCTGGGGGACGCCGTCGTATCGACCGTAGCGCCGTTCGTACTCCGCGTCCCGCTCCGCGAGGTGCGACGCGGGACGGTAGTCGTTCAGCACGTTGGTGTTGTAGAAGACGAAGCCGCCCAGCGTGAGGACCAGTGCCACCGCCGCCGCGGCGGCCCCGGCGGCGGGGCGCGTGAGGCGGCGGCGCGCCAGGCGGACACGGGACCGCGGCCCCCGCTCCGTGCCGCGCACCCAGAGCAGCCGCGCCGCCACGGCCAGCAGCAGCGCCCACGCGGCCCAGTACAGCTTGAACCAGACGAACGGCGCCAGCGCGGGCCCAAAGCCCCGCATGTCCGAATACGCCAGCCCGGGGTCGGAGGCGTAGACGAGCAGGTTGTGCTCGATGCCCAGCCACGGCGCGAACGCCTTGAATCCGCAGACCACCAGCACCACCCCGTGGCCCAGGTGCTTGTGGTTCACCACCACGTGCACGGCCACGGCCAGCAGAGCGATCAGCAGGTAGTCCACCAGCTGCTGCCCGAAGAGAATGCGCGCGTACACGCCGGGCTCGAAGTGGTAGTAGCCCGCGCGCGCCTGGACGGCCATCGCCGCCGCCATCATCAGCGCCTGCAGCGCCACCAGCACGCCGCAGAGCCCGATCATCCTCCCCGCCAGCGAGACCCACTCCGGCACCGGCGCGGCGTCGGCGATCTCGCGCAGGCCGGCTTCGCGCTCGCGCCAGACCAGCTCGCCGGCGTAGAAGACGGTCAGCAGCATGGCGATCATCCACAGCAGGTCGCCGGGCGTGCCCAGGTAGCCGCTGATGTGCTCGGTGGTCGGCACCAGCGGCACGCCCAGGTGCTCCATCATCTGCGGCCCCGTGGCGACGACGAGGAGCACCAGGCCGGCGAAGACCAGCCCGCCCCAGCCGGTCACCACCGCCCGGAACGAGTCCCCCGCCACCGCCAGCGTCTGCCGCGCCCGCGCCGCGCCCCCGAAGCTCCGCGGGACGCGCGGCACGCCGATCGGCGCCCCCCGCGCGGCCACCGCGGCGCCGGCGGAATCGATCGGCGCGTCCGCCTTCTGCGCGCGACGCGTCCACGCGCCGCCCGCCATGGGGTGCGCGAAACGGAAGCGGGCGTGGGCCAGCGCGAGCACGCCCAGCGCGATGCCGATCCACATCAGCCGATTGGCGAGAAGCGAGCCCTCCAGCGCCAGCGGAACGGTGCTCTTCTCCAGCGGCGTGCCTGCCCGCGACAGCTCGCTCATCACCGTCAGGCCCAGGGGATCCAGCAGCTTCGCCAGCTCCCATCGGCCGAGCTTGAGGGCCACGAACGTCCAGTTGAACATCGCGCCGACCAGCAGGATCACGCCGCCCACGTAGCTCGCCATCGCCCGCCGCCCCAGCGCCGCCAGCGCGAACAGCAGCGCCGCGGTAACGAAGGCGTTCGTCAGCGCCAGCAGCAGGTACGGCCCCAGGTAGAACGCAGGGCGAAAGGGCCCCAGCAGCTCCGCCTCCGGCCCCGGCACCGTCGCGGCGAGCAGCAGGCCGATGGGCACGGCGGCCAGGATCAGAGCATTCAGCGCAAAGGCGGCGAGAAAGCGGCCGCCCAGGTATGCGCCCTTGCCCACGGGCGCCGTGTAGACCAGCGGATGCATCCGCGTCTGCGCGTCGCGCGCGCCCGCGTCGCCGGCCAGCGCGGCGGTCACGGGCAGCCCCATCAGGCTGGCCAGCAGCGTGACGGCGGCGATGGCGAACGGCCCGTTGAACAGGTAGCCGCCCGTGCGCGCGTTCACGATGTAGGCTTCCGTCGCCACCCGGTACGTGAGCGCCAGCAGCGCCACGAAATAGAGCCAGGTGGATATGCGGCGCGCCTGGCAGCCGATCTCCAGCCGGAAGATCTCCAGCATCTTCATCATGACACCGCCTCCAGCGCCCGCCGCCCGGCCTTCGCGCCGTGCCCCGCCATCGTGCAGAAGTACACGTCTTCCAGGTCCGCCTCCACCGGCTCGAACCCCATCGGCGGCGCATCGGCGTGGATATGGACGACGGTCCGGCCGGCGAGGAGCTTGGTGGATACGACGGCGTGCTGCGCTTCCACCGCCGGCAGCGCGTCGCGGGCGATCACGCGGCGCCAGATGCGGCCCTGCAGCGCGGCCACCGCGGACAGCGGCTCCGCCTCCAGCAGGATGCGGCCGCGGTCGATGATGGCCATTCGCGTGCACAGCTCGCTCACATCCTCCACGATGTGGGTGGAGAGGATGACGACGCTGTTCTCCCCCAGCTCGCTGAGCAGGTTCAGGAAGCGCACGCGCTCCGCCGGATCCAGCCCCGCCGTCGGCTCGTCGACGATGAGCAGCTTGGGATCGCCCAGCAGCGCGACCGCCACGCCGAAGCGCTGGCGCATGCCGCCGGAGTAGCCGCCCAGCTTCTTCCTGCGC
>DASTVC010000197.1:0-7674 GCA_035759295.1 Longimicrobium sp.
CGGCTGCGCTTTTACGACATCGAGATCCGCGCCGTTCGCACCGGCGAGCTGGCCGCCGCGGCGGCGGAACAGGAGCGGCTGGCGGTGGTGGGCGAGCTGAGCGCGTCGCTGGCGCACGAGATCCGCAACCCGCTCACGGGCGTGCGCTCGCTGGCCCAGCGGCTGGCGGAGGAAGAGATCCCCGACGACAAGCGCCGCCGCTACGCCTCCGTGATCCTGGAAGAGGTGGGCCGCGTGGAGCGCCTGGTCGCCAACCTTCTCGGCATCGCGAAGCGGGCGCCGCGGGTGCGGGATGCGGAGGCGCGCACGCCGCTGGCCCCGCTCTTCGACGACCTGGCGCTGCTGGTGACGGGCCGCGCGGAGAAAGCCGGCGTCCGCGTGACGGTGGATGCGCACGGCGCCACCGCGCACTCCGCCCGCGAGCCGCTGGCCCAGGCGCTGCTGAACCTGCTGCTGAACGCGGTGGACCACACCCCGGCCGGCGGCACCGTCTCCCTCGCCGCCCTGACGGTGGAGGATGGAACGACGATCACGGTGCGCGATGGTGGGCCGGGCGTGCCGCGCGAGCAGCGGGAGCGCATCTGGGAGCCGTTCCACACCGGCGGCGGCGGCACGGGCCTGGGCCTGGCCGTGGTGCGCCGCGTGGCGCGCGAGGAGGGGTGGACGGTGGATGTGGGCGACGCCCCCGGCGGCGGTGCCGAGTTCCGCATCGTCATCCCCACGGCGGTTTTGGTGGATGACGCCGGCCGGACGCCGGAACCCGCGCGCGCCGCCGCCGGCGTTCCCGGGTGAGCCTGTCAGCTCCGGACGTGGGCGATCAGACCCGGCTTCGCGCTGTCGGTCCGGAAGACTGGATCAATCACACCTTGTTGCGTAAAATGATTGTGACGGCTCTCAATTTCTAACTCTTACCCGGAGGGCAGCATGAAGAAGCTACGCCTGGATGTCGACGGCCTGCGCGTGGAGTCGTTCGCCGCGGACGTCCCCAGCCCCGAAGCGCACGCGGCCGTACCGCCGACCTACGACCGCTCCTGCATCCTCAGCTGCCCCATCGCCTGCTGATCAGCGCGGCGGCAGCCCTCGGCACGACGGCGGGCGCGGCCTCCGGGTCGCGCCCGCTCGTGCGTTCGGGACAAAACCAGAGCCTTCTATCTCCCCTCGCTCATGGAAAAAGTGTTCTGCTGGTGGCGGGTCCTGTCTCGTTGATCGGGATGTCCCCTTCGTTTACCTTCCATCTCGGACCGACGGCATGCGGCCGCTCGGCACGCGACGCCTGATGGTGCGCGTGGGGGCACGGGGGGAGGGGATGGTATGCGAGTCTACCTCGATACATGCACGATCCAGCGTCCGGTCGATGCATCACAGGAAGCACGGGTGCAGCGTGAGGCAGCGGCGGTTGTCGAGCTGCTCGGGCTCATCCGTGCTGGCGAACTCGCGCTGGTGAGCTCCAGCGCACTGCAGATCGAGCATAGCCGGAACCCCCAATTCGGCCGGTGGGTCTTCACCGAGTGGGTGCTCTCGCTCGCCGCCGACGTGGTGCCGATCGATCCGGCTGTGGAGCAGCGAAGTCAGCACTATCAGGCGCTCGGCATGAAGGAATTGGATGCCGTACACCTGGCGTGCGCCGTGCAGGCAGGGGTGGACTTCATCTGCACGTGCGACGACCGGTTCCTGCGCCGTGCCAAAAAAGCTGACACCGGCTTGACGCGTGTGGTGAGTCCGTTAGAGTTGATGCAGGAGGTGAAACGATGACCGTAACGACCAGATCGCTGCCGGACCTCACAAATGAGGCGATTGGCGTCCTCTGCCGGGAACTCGGGATAGGCGACACGGCGCGGTTTCTCCGCCATTTCGGCGCCGTGACGGGCGACTACACCAAAGAGCGGGATGCTCTCATTGGTGACATGTCCCTGGAGGAGATCTTCGCGGAAGCTCGCCGCATCCAGGGGTGCGCCGTACCACGCTGAGCGTCGGCTCCTCCCTGCGCGCCGCCAATTCGAGGCGCTCTCAACCTTACGTTTCAGCCCGTCGAGCACATCGGCGGGCTTTCGTCTCCCGATTCCCCTCCTTCTCCTGATGCGCATCCTGGTCGTTGACGACGAGCGGGCGATCCGGTTCTCGCTGGCGGAGCTGCTGGAGAGCGACGGGCACGACGTGCGCGAGGCGGAGCACGCGCCGGCGGCGCTCGCCGCGCTGGACGAGGCGCCGGCGGACCTGGTGCTGAGCGACCTCACCATGCCCGCCATGGACGGCCTGGCCCTGCTGGAAGAGGTGCGCGCGCGGCATCCGGCCACCCTCTTCGTCCTGGTCACCGCGCACGGCGACGAGCGGACGGCGGTGCGGGCGCTGCGCGAAGGGGCTTACGACTACGTCCCCAAGCCGTTCGACAACGAGGAGATCCGTGCGCTCGTCCGCCGCGCGCGCGAAGTGCTTTCGCTGCGCGCGGAAAACGCGCGGCTGCGGCGGGAGCTGGCGGGCGAGTTCCGCGGGCTGATCGGCGATTCGGCGGCGCTGCGCGAGGTGGTGCGCGTCATCCGCCGCGCCGCGCCCACGGACGCCACCGTGCTGGTCACCGGCGAAAGCGGCACCGGCAAGGAGCTGGTCGCCCGCGCGCTCCACGACGAAAGCCGGCGCCGCGCCGCCCCGTTCGTGGCGCTCAACTGCTCCGCGCTCCCCGGCGAGCTGGTGGAGCGCGAGCTGTTTGGCCACGTGCGCGGCGCGTTCACGGGCGCGGACCGTGACGCGGAGGGATTGTTCGAGGCCGCGGACGGCGGCACGCTGTTCCTGGACGAGGTGGGCGACCTGCATCCCGCCGCGCAGGCCAAGCTGCTGCGCGCGCTGGAGGAGCGGCAGATCACCCGGCTGGGCTCCACGAAGCCCGTGGCGGTGGACGTGCGCGTGGTGGCCGCCACCCACCGGCCGCTGGAGGAGATGGCGGCCAGCGGCACCTTTCGCGACGACCTGCTCTACCGGCTGCAGGTGATCCCCCTGCACATTCCCCCGCTGCGCGACCGGCGCGAGGACGTGGTACCGCTGGCGCTGCACTTTCTCGCCCACTTCGCGGAAAAGTACGGACGCGGGGTGCGGGGGTTCAGCGAGGGCGCGCGCCGGCTGCTGCTGTCGTACGACTGGCCGGGGAACGTGCGCGAGCTGCGGAACGCCACCGAGCGCGCGGCGGTGATGGCGGAGGGAGAGCAGATCGAACCGCGCGACCTGCCGCCGCAGCTGGCGGAGAGCCGCGCGCCCGTGGGCCCGGTAGACGCCGCGCTGGCGGACCTGCCGTTCAGCCAGGCGCGCGACCGGGCGATGGACGCGTGGGAGCGGACGTTCCTGGCGGCGGCGCTGGAGCGGCACGGCGGCAACGTGAGCGCCACCGCCCGCGCGCTGGACCTGCACCGCCAGAGCCTGCAGAAGCGACTGCGCGCGCTGGACCTTGCGCGCGAGGCGCCCGGCGAAGGGCCGGGCGCCTCGGAGTAGCCTCGCTCATCCGCCGCGCCGGATCACGGAATCATGGGCGGCGGGATGAAGCCGGTGGTGTCGGTGGGCGGCACCTCGGGAACGGTGGGCCCGCCGTCGTCCGTAAGGTTGTTGGAGGGGAGCGTGGGCCCGCTCCCGCTGCAGGCCGCTCCCGACGCGGTGGCGATGGCGATCGCTGCGGCGGCGAAGATGCGTCTGGCGTACATCGGATCACTCCCGTTTCATGCCTCTGCCGGTGCCCGTCTGCTGCCTCGGGCGTGGGCGGGGACGTTTTGCATCTACCGTGCCTGAAACGAGTTACGCGATAAGCATTTGGCGGCTTTCCGAGCAGAGAGAGCCGGCAGCTCACGCGGAGACACGGAGAGCGCGGAGGCGCGGAGGATCTCTCCGCGCCTCCGCGCCCTCCGCGTCTCCGCGTGATGCCGTGTCTTTGCAGATTTGAGAGAACCGAACGCCCGGCTATCCCTGACTCCCCGCGGCGGCGGCCGGCTGCAGGACGCCTTCTTCGCTCTCCGCGATCAGGTGGTCCACCACGTCCTTCAGGTCGCCGGTGCGCTCATAGACGGCAATCTGGCGGTCGGCGCTGCTTCCCTCGTCCATGATGCGGAAGGCGTACTCCACCTCGGCGCGGGTGCCCAGGTCGTCCACCACGTCGTCCACGAACCACTCCAGCATCTCGCGGATCAGCGAGCGCGAGGGGCATTCCTCCTGCTTGCCGAAGTCGATCAGCTGCCCGTCCAGCCCGTAGCGCACCGCGCGCCACTTGTTCTCCTCGATCAGGTCCGACGGGTACACGCGGAACGTCATGTTGTCGCGCCGCAGCTTCCACAGCTTTCTGATCACCGCCTGCAGAATGGCCGCCACGCACACCGCCTCGTCCACGCGCGTGCAGACGTCAAGAAAGCGGTATTCCAGCGTGGGGAACGCGTGGTGCGGGCGCAGGTCCCAGTAGATCTTGCTGCCGTTGGGAATGCAGCGCGTGGTCACCAGCGTCTCCTGCAGCTCCTCGAAGTCGTTCCAGCCGCGCATGATGCGGGGCACGCCGGTGCGCGGGAAGTTGCGGAAGATAACGCTGCGGTAGCTCTTGAGCCCCGTGTTGCGCCCCATCCAGAACGGAGAGCTGCTGCTGAGGCACAGGATGTGGGGGATGAAGTAGCGCGACACGTTCATCGCGTCGATCAGGAACTCGTGGTCCTCGATCCCCACGTGCACGTGCGTGCCAAAGATCAGCAGCTGCTGCGCCAGGTCCTGCATGTCCTGCCGCACGCCGATGTAGCGCTCCAGCGGCGTGATCTCCTGCGTCATCCAGCTGCTGAACGGGTGCGTGCCGGCGGCCACCACCTTGAGGTTCTTGCGCGCCGCCAGCCCCATCACCATCCCCCGCAGCCGCACCAGCTCCGCGCGCACCTCCTGCGGGGTGTGGCAGATGTTCGTCCCCACCTCGACGATGGACTGGTGCAGCTCGGGCTTGATCTCGCCCAGGAGCATGTGGTCGTCTTCCAGCAGCTCCGTGATGTACGATCGCAGCTCCCGCGTTTCGGGGTCGATGATCTGGTACTCTTCTTCGATGCCGAGGGTGAGCGAGGGCTCCTTCATGCGGCGTCCCGGTCGGGTGCGGGTTAGGGCTGAACGTACGGTGGATCAGGCACCGAAATCTGGCGTTTTTGCTGCACGGATCGCGCCCGCTCAGCGCCCGGCGGGGAGCGCGATCCCTTCGATGACCACGGTCGCGTCCACCAGCGCGCGGCGGGTGATGGTGTTGGCCACCCACCCCGGCGTCTCCGGCGGCCGGCCGTCGCCGAACCAGTACACCAGCAGGTCGTGCGCGTAGAATTTCAGCGTGGGCGGCAGCAGTTCGGGGTCCTCCAGCATCTCTCGCGGCGACGGCCAGCCGCGCTCGCGCTGAGCCTGCTCGTACGGATCGTCCGGGTCCGGGTGCGCGCCGGAATCCTCCACGTACGACGGGTGCTCGCGCTCCATCATCTCCAGCAGGAACGCCACCGGGATTTCGGCGGCGTACTCCGCCCTCGTGAGATCCTCGGCTCCGTGAAAGCTTCCGAAGTTCAGCGAGCGGCAGGCAAGCTGCCCGGCGCGCAGGCGCGTCCCATCCACCGTCACGCACAGCCGGCCGGGCGTGTAGCCGAAGCGTGCCCGCCTGGCCTCCCACGGCTCCACCGCCTAGCGCTCCTCCACCAGAAAGGTGGATACGCTGCTTCCGCCGCCGGCCGTCACGTTCAGCAGCGGGTCGGTGGCAATGCGGGTAAGGCAGCCGTCCACGTGCGCCGTGTTGGTGACGTAGGGGGCGATGTCGATCATCCGGTCCGTCACCTGAACCCCGCCGTCCACCCAGCTGGCGAAGGGCTCCTCCGGCAGCACGATGCGCTCCTGCACCACGTACGGCGCGTCCAGCGCGGCGCGCAGCGTGTCCTGCCACGCGTCGTCCGACACCAGCCAGCCGAGGACGATGCCGCGGCCGCCGTAGTCGTCGTTGGGCTTGAGGACCAGCCGTTCGCGGTTCCGCGCGGCCCAGGGAAGCAGGTCGATGGTGGCGCCGTCCTTCTCCGTCCGCCGCTCCTCGACGACGCGGGTCCACGGCACGTGGGCGCGGATCGCCGCCAGCTCGTCGGCGTCGAACAGCTCCGCGTTGCGCTCGTCGCCCAGCACGGCCAGGCTGGCCTTCTTGTAGACGATCTTGCAGCGGAACGGGTTCACCATGCAGACGGCGCGGTCGCGGACCGCGCGCACCACGGGGCTGTCGATCCCCATCCGCAGCACCAGCTCGTCGATCAGCACGCGCTTGTAGATCAGGTCGATCTGAAAGCCGTTGGGCGCGAACAGCTTGCCCTCGCGGTACTCGCACTCGCGCGGATCGTGGATCTCGGCCTGGATGCCGTGGGAGCGAAAGTAGTCCTGGAAGAACCTGAACTCGCTCACCGTCGGCACGTCGGTCCAGTCCAGGATGCCGATGCGCGGCAGCGTGCGCCCCCCGCTAAACTCCTGCCAGGCATCCAGCAGCGCGTGCAGCACGCCGTGCCGCGCCAGGAGCGGATGCAGGACGTGGGATTCCAGGAACCGCCCCGTGACAGGGAGCGCCAGGAAGACCTCGGAGAGCTCGTCCATGTACGCCGCGCCCGCCGGCGTCTCGGCGTTGTACTCGGTGAACGCCAGCGTCTGGTTGTCGGACGAGAAGAAGGCGTCCAGGCGCGAGGTGGGGCTGGGCGAGGCGAAGCCGGGGTCGTCGTGCACCAGCGTCTCTTCCCAGTCCAGCAGCCGGAACTGCGCGCGGAAGGCGTCGTTGGCCACCGCGCGCTCGTGGATGCGGGTGAAGGCGCGCATCAGCGTGGCGATCTCGCGGCGGATCCAGCGGTACTGACCCGGGGTCAGCATCCGTGGCCGCAGGACGGAGCAGAGCGGCCGGTCGCCGAAGTACATCCCCCGCTGCCGGTGCGCCTCGTCCATCCGCCCCGCGCACTCCGCCGCGAGCTCGGCGTCTTCCAGCAGCCCGTGCCAGCGCGCGATGGCCTCGCGCGCGACCGCCGCGTCGCTCACGCGTGCCCCTCCGAGGCCTCTTCGTCCACGACGTCGTCCGGCGCGTCGCCGGGGTCGCCCTCGAACTCCAGGCCGGCCGCCGTCTCGCCCACCAGGAAGTCCGTGGAATCCACCTCGTCCACGTCCGCCGCTTCGACGGTGTCGCTCCGCGGCGGCGGGTCGCCCGCGCGGCCGCCGCCGATCAGGTAGCCGCTGGCCGCCTGCATCTCCGCGGCGCCCTCGTCGGCCTGCTCCTCTTCCCTGCCCGCGGGCGGGTCGTACGTGGGCAGCGGCTCTTCCGCGTTGTACGGATCGTCCTCGGCCGACTCCGGTCCGGGCGGAGGCGGCGGGGGCCGCTGACCTTCGCCCGAGCGCCCGCCGCCGATCAGGTATCCGCCGCGCCCGTCATCCGCCGGCCCCGCGCCGGAACGGGCCGCCGTGGACCCGGCGTCGGCGAGCGGCGCCTGGATCACGGGCGACGCCGCCACGGCCTCCGCCATCTCGCGCCGGCCCTTGAACAGCGCCTCCCAGCCCACCGCCGCCGCCTGCCTGCGCGGGTTCTTGGCCAGGCGGATGGCCATGTCGGCCATGTGCGTCACGACCCAGTCGAAGTAGTGGGACGTGAGCGAGTAGATGTCCATGTCGGGCGCGGGGTTCATGAAGTCGATG
>DASTVC010000198.1:0-3246 GCA_035759295.1 Longimicrobium sp.
TCTTCCCACCCCCCGCCGTGTCCGGCCCTCCGTCCGAATCCCTGTCCGATGAAGCTCTCTCAACTCCGTCCGCGGCGCCTGGCGCTGCGCTCCCCCGCGGTGCTGCTGGTGCTCGCCGCCGCCTGCGTCGGCGACGACGCGCCCCCCACCTCCGTCCGTCCGCCCGGCCAGGACGGCGAGCTGGGCGTGCTGCAGTGCCAGGTGCAGGTGGCGTCGGGCCAGCTGTCGTGCACGGTCGACACGGGCTCCGGCGGCGCGGCGGCGTCCAGGGCGCCGCGCGGCGGACCGTCGCTGGACCAGCGGACCATCGGCGGACAGGGGTCGTACCTGCGCCTGGCCAACAGCGGCAACAGCCTGGCCGGCGGCGTGCTGTCGATGAACGTCACCGTGCAGAACCTGGCCAACCTGGCCATGGCCACCTCCGACGGCGCCACGCGCCACGCCGAGGGCGTGCGCGTATTCTTCTACACCGCCCCCTACGCCACCGGCGGCGCGGGCCCCGTTACGGTGGCCAACCCCACCGGCACGGCCATGTTCACCGCCAGCAACCAGGCGTACTTCCAGTACGGCGGCAACATCGGCGGCACCGACCAGACGGAGCTGGGCGCAGACGGCCTGCTTTCCAGCGCCGAGACCTCCACCGCCAAGAGCTGGCAGTTCAACGTCGACCCGGGCGTCACCTCCTTCGCCTTCCAGGTGATGGTGCGCACCGAGACGGCACCCGGCACGCTGGCCACCGTGGCGCCCCAGGTGACCGGCGCCTCGCCCGCCACCCTGGTCCCCGGCCAGGCGGCCACGCTCACCGGCATGAACTTCAACCCCACGCCGGCCAGCAACACCGTGATGATCGGCGGGCGGCAGGCCACCGTCACCGGCGCCACGGCCACGACGCTGAACGTGGTGGTGCCGTGCACCAGCTCCGGCTCGGTACCCGTGCAGGTGACGCAGGGGGGGATGACGGGTGTGGCGGTATCGCGCGCGCTGCTGGCGCCGCAGCGCACCCTGGCCGTGGGCCAGTCGGTGGTGGTCACCAACACGGCCGAGGTGGGGTGCAACGAGATCACGGCCTCGGGGGTGGACAGCAAGTACGTAGTGGCGGTCTACAACACCAGCAGCTCGCCCGTCTCCAACGCGGCCGTGCAGATCTCGGGCGACCCGGCCGACGCGGGGGTGCCCGGGCCGGTGCAGGGCGTCTCGCCCTCGCTCTCGCTGCTGCAGTCGCCGCGGATGGCCCAGGCGCTGCCCACGGGCGAGGACCGGCACTTCGAGCTGCTGGAAAAGAACCGGGCGCAGCACCAGCTTCTGCGCGCCCGCTTCGCCAACGACCCGCGCATGCGGCCCAGCCGCAACGTGGTGTACCGCGACCCGGTGGCGCCGCCGGCCACGCGCACCTTCCACGTGTCCAACATCAACACCGCCAGCATCTGCTCCAACTACTACGTGGCGACGGGCACGCGGGTGTACTACAGCGGCAAGATCGCCATCTACGAGGACGACGCCACGCCGGCGGGGCTCAAGGCGGCGGCCAACGCCACCATGCAGGACTACTACAACCGCATCGGCGACCAGTTCAACGCCGACATGGAGCCCATCATCCGCAACAATTTCGGTGATCTGATGCGCCGCGATGCCATCACCGACAACAACGGCGTGCTGGTGGCGTTCTTCACCCCCCTCATCAACAACAACTTCTCCGGGGTGGCCGGCTTCGTGGTGAGCTGCGACCAGTACCCCGACGCCGACGCGGCCGAGCCGGCCGTGGGCGGGCCGTACGTGGGCACGGCCGGGCAGAACGGCGCCAGCAACTTTGGCGAGGTGTTCTACGCCTACCAGCCCACCACGACGGGGACGGGCTTCGGCACGGTGGGCACGGCGGACTACTGGTACCGTACCATCCGCTCCACCTTCATCCACGAGAGCAAGCACGTGGCGTCGATGGCGGCGCGCGTGGCCAACAGCACGGGGAACCTGGAGGAGTCGTGGCTGGAGGAGGGCACGGCCCGGCACTCGGAGGAGCTGTGGATGCGGCAGGCGGTGGACAACGTGGCGTGGAAGGGGAACACGGGCTACGGCAGCGCCGGCAATCCCATCAACATCTACTGCGACGTGCGCTTTCCCCCTTCGTTCCCACAGTGCGACGCCAACACGCGCCGTCCGGCGGCCATCATGCAGCGGCACTTCTTCTCGCTGTACACGCAGATGGCGGGGACCAACGGGGCGCTGCTCTCCCCCTTCGGCAAGACGCCGTACGACAACCAGTCGTACTTCTACGCCATCTCGTGGTCGCTGGCCCGCTACGCCATCGACCGCTACGGCGCGTCCGACGCCGCGTTCCTCACCGCGCTCACCCAGTCCAGCACCACGGGAACGGCCAACCTGGCCGCGCGGGCGGGAGTGTCGCTGGACCAGCTGATGGGCGGATGGGCGCTCTCGCTGGCGGCGGACGACTACCCGGGGCTGGCGTCGCCCGGGCTCGACATCCAGATGCCCACGTGGAACTTCCGCGACATCTACGCGGGGATCCAGGCCGACGGGTTCTCGGGTGTGCCGTACCCGCTGGTGCCCACGGCGCTCAGCTACGGCGCGTTCTCGGCCGTCAACGTGTCGGAGCTGTACGGCGGCGGGGTACGCTGGTTCCAGTTCTCGGGGGTGCAGTCGCAGCCGCAGCTGGTGCGGCTGCTGGGCAACGGGGGCGGCGCGCTTCCGTCCTCGGTGCGCGTGGCCATCGTACGCGTGCAGTGACGCGCGCGCGCCTGTTTTCCTGCGCGCTCGCCCTGGCGGCGTGCGCGCGGGAAGGCCCCGCGCCGGCGAACACGGGGACCGCGGCAGCCGCACCTGCCGCCGCGGTCCGCGCCATTGGGGCAGACTCGCTGCGCGGCACGCTGCGGATCACCGGCCCGGAGCCCGGCGTCATCTTCGTCGTGGTAGACGATGTGGGACGCGCGACCGTGCTGGACGGCGACCGCGCCCTGCTGGAGCGGCTGGCCGGGTTGGAGGTGGCCGTGCAGGGCGATGCCGTGCCCGGCGCCCCGTTCCGCGTGGCGCGCGTGGCCGTGCGCGCGGCGGAGGGTGTCGCGGCCGTGGACGGCGTGCTGGCGCGCGAGGACGGGCGCGACGTGCTGGTTCTGCACGATGGCACGCGGCGCATCATCGCGCGCCTGCCGGAGGCGCTCCGGCGCCGGACGGGCGCGCGCGTCTGGCTGGCGGGCCCGCTGCACGGCGACATCGACTCCTTCGGCGTGATCT
>DASTVC010000199.1:0-2333 GCA_035759295.1 Longimicrobium sp.
CAGCGGCCCACGGTGTAGCGGCCGGGGTCGCCGGGTGCCGTGAGGGAATACACGAGCGCGAGCCAGGGCACCCAGAGGAACCCGATGACGGTTCCGCTGGCCCAGACCCAGAGAGAGATCAGGCGCTTCAACATGGGTGAGTCGAGGTACATGCACACCGCTCCGCCGGAGGTGGCGGAGCGGGTTGCATACACCGGACCCCGGGAACGGATCGGCGGCGGGAACTGCAGGGAAATGGGAACAGGGAACAGGGAATGGCGGACAGCTGCAACGGCAAAGGACGGGCGAGCCCCTGCCGTGCATGGCGATTCCGCGGGAACCGGGGATCGGGGGCAGCCGCGACGGCAGGACGCGAAAGCCCGCCGTCGATGGCTATTCCCTATTCCCTATTCCCTGATTCCCTGTGCCCTGCCGTACCCGTTCCCTAGCAGGTGCCGCAGGCGCAGGCGGCGCAGGCGAGCGTCTCGGGGAACACCATCAGGCGCTCCATGGGGATGGCCGCGCCACAGCCGTTGCACACCCCGTAGGTGCCCTCCTCCAGCCGGCGCAGGGCCGACAGGATCTGCTCCAGCTGCGCCTTTTCGCGCGCGGCCAGCGTGGCCGAGAGGCCCTGGCTCATCAGCGCCTCGATGAGCGACAGGCGGCCCACGGTGTCCTGCTCCAGGTCGCGCGGGCGCGCGGCGGAGCCGTTGGCGCTGATGCTGCGCTCCAGCCGGGTCAGGCTGCGCAGGAGCTCGTCGCGGATGGTGGTCCGCTGCTCGGGCGCCAGCGGCTGCTGCACTGCGGTCATGCGTCCTTCCTTGCGGTTGCTTGGTCGTGCGTGCGAAGCGAACCGGCACCCGGTCGCGCGGAAGTGCGCGGCCGGTACGGTCCGTCATCGGGTGAGATGCGACTGGGATTGCCGGGAAAACCGGTCGGGATCAGGTGCGGGAGGCCGGATCCAGCGCGTGGAACGGGGCGCGCTCCGCCGCCGGGGGCGGTGGCCGTGCCGTGCGAGCCTTTCATCGGCCCCTTCGCGCGGGGCGCGGGGCCGGTGCCGCGGTAAACATCTGCACACACCGGGCCGCCGGTCCCGCCGGCGGCCCCCGTCCCCTACGAGAGGGACGAGGCCGCGCTCTTTCCCGTGACCGCCGCCCCCGTCACGCGGGGCCGGACGATGCATGCGGGGCCCGCGGCTGCACCCGCTCCAGGAACACGTCGAACACCCCGCCGCACACGGCGGGGCTCCACGAGAACAGGTCCTCCGTCAGGTCGATGCGCAGCAGGCGGGGCTGGCCCGTGGCGATGACCTCGCGGGCGGCCTCGATGACCTCCGCCTCGCCGCAGCCGCCCCCCACGGTGCCCGTGAGCCCGCGCTCCGGGTCCACGATCATCTTGCTGCCCATCCCACGCGGCGTGGAGCCCTTGCAACGGACGATGGTCGCCAGCACCACCTCCCGTCCCTCGTCCGCGGCTTCCTCCGCCGCGGCGAACACCGCCAGGTCCTCGCTCGTCATCCGCTGCCCGTACCGGTCCCTCCGCCCGCGGCGGAATTCGTCAAGAGTCTGAACACACTACGCGCCGCGCGGCCGGTCCGCCGTCTTGCGCGTGGTTCTCCCGCG
The DNA here is from genome assembly GCA_035759295.1 of Longimicrobium sp. Classification (GTDB taxonomy): domain Bacteria; phylum Gemmatimonadota; class Gemmatimonadetes; order Longimicrobiales; family Longimicrobiaceae; genus Longimicrobium. Next base: position 1,602 of record DASTVC010000199.1, read on the forward strand.
CGCGCGGCGTTGCGGAATGCCTGGATTCGGGCGGATTGTCCTCCGGAGGGAACACCTGCGGAAGGTAAATATAGCACAATCCGTCCGCTGCACACGACCGGGCCGTCCCCGGCCGCGCCGAACGCCCCGTCAGGGGCCCAGCGGCGGGGGGTCCGCGGCCAGGTCGGGCAGGCGGTCGGCCAGGGCGGCGATCTCCTCCGCCTGGCGCCACATCTCCTCCAGCCCGGCCAGCTCGCCCTGCAGCGCGCGGCGCTCCGTGTCCTCGTGCACGGCCATCTCCAGCGCCAGCCGGTCCGCCGGCGCGATGCTGCGGTCGCCAAAGGGGAGCAGCAGCTTTTCGCGCTCGGCCGCGTGGCGCAGGAACTCCTCGGCCGTGCCGTGCGCGGCGATCTGGTCCACGGCGCTCCGCAGCCAGTCGCGCCGCCCGCTGTGCGCGTTCACGTGCACCATGGCCCGCGACAGCAGCCGGCGGCCGGCCGTGCCCTGCACCACCAGCGGCTGGGCGTTGGCGGCCAGCGACGGCAGCAGCACGCCCACGTCGCCGCCGCGGGGCACCAGCCGCGCGCCCACGAGGTGGCGGCCCCGCACGGTCACGGGGCGGCCGTGCGGGGTGCCGTCCGCGGGAACGCGGTGGATGATGCGCCCCGCGCGCCGCTGGTCCACCAGGTCCTCCACGAAGCTGCTGGCCACGTACCCGCCCCCGCCCGCCACCAGCAGCCCCAGCACCCCGAG
>DASTVC010000200.1:0-12553 GCA_035759295.1 Longimicrobium sp.
GCCCTCGCGCTGGTCTGCCCCTTGCTCTGCCCGGCCGCATGCCGAAAACGAGCGCGGTGGTGAAGTGGGCGGGCGCGGCGGCGGCCGCGGCCGGGGCGGTGGGCGCGTACACGCTGCTGGAGCCGCTGTGGCTGGAGGTCACGCGGCCCCGCATCCACGTGCGCGGACTGCACCCGGACCTGGAAGGCTTTCGCATCGCGCTGTTGACGGACATGCACGCGGGCGAGGGCACGCCGCTCTGGCTCATTCGCCGCGCGGCGCGGCTGGCCATGCGCGCGCGGCCGGACGTGATCGCGCTGACCGGCGACTTCGCGGCGGACGACGCGGGGACGTTCGCGCCGGTGCTGGATGCGCTGTCGGGGCTGGACGCGCCGCACGGGGTCTGGGCGGTGCCGGGGAACCACGACTACACGGTGGGGATCGAAAAATGGCGCGCGGAGCTGCGGCGGCGTCCGCGGATCCGCGACCTGACCAACGATGCCGTGCTGCGGAAGGTGGGCCAGGCGTCGCTGTGCATCGCGGGGGTGGACGATTTTTCCCGCGGCCGCCCCTCGCTTGACGCGCTGCCGCCGCCGGAGGAGCGCGACTTTACCCTGCTGCTGGCGCACGACCCCGACCAGGGGGAAAAGGCGCGCCGCGCGTACGACGCGGTGGACCTGATCGTGAGCGGCCACACGCACGGCGGGCAGGTGCGGCTTCCGCTCGTCGGCGCGGTAAAGAACCCGGCGGAGCGCGAGGACCTGTACGAGGAAGGGCTGCGCAGGCGTCCCTGGACCCAGGTCTACACCTCGCGCGGGGTGGGGACGGTGCACCTTCCCATCCGCCTTCTGTGCCGTCCGGAGGTGGCGATCCTGCAGCTGACGGGGGCACCCAGACCGCCGCTGCGGTGACACCGTTGTAAACATCTGTGCGGCCCGCTCTTTGCAAATGTGCAGGCGGGAAATAGGCCGGGGAGGCGTGCGGCGGAGCGGCGCCCCGGCGGTGGAGCGGAATCCGTCGTAGCGGAGGGGACCATGGCTCGACAGACTGGGGTGGTGGAGTTCTTCAAGGACGACAAGGGCTTCGGCTTCATTCGTCCGGACGATGGCGGCAAGGATGTGTTCGTGCACCACTCCGCCATCCAGATGGATGGCTTCAAGTCGCTCAAGCGCGGCGAGCGGGTGGAGTACGAGATCCAGGAGGACCCCAAGGGTCCCCGCGCGGCGGACGTAAAGAAGGTGGAGGACTGACGACCGCTGCCGCGTTTGACAATTCGGAGCTCCCTACGACGCAGACGGCGCCGCTCCCCCACCGGGGAAGCGGCGCCGCCCGCATTTATGGGCGATGAACAGGGTGCCGCAACGACCCGCAAAAGAATGGGCCTCACGCAGAGTGATCAGAGTCAGCGGAGTTTTCTCGTGCCGTTTCCTCCGGTCCGAGGCGGAGTCTGATCGATGCAGCGGACGGCATGGCGCGGCGGTCGACGAGGCACGATCCCTGGAGATGTCGGGAACGGGATGAAAGGTGGAATGCGGTAGACGGCCATCCGCATTTTTTCGGAGAGGCATGTGGACCGGCGGATGGTATTCGAAGCGCACTGGAGCAGGTCGATCAGATCACATGATGCGCGATCTGGAAAACCATCCGCCACCTCCACGATCGAGGTGAGGAAGCCCGTGCTCGATCACGCGATGTGGGACGAAACGTGATTCCGCGGGGACGAACGGTGGGGAACGGGGACGGATCGTGATCGACAGGGAGACGCAGCTGGGAAGGGCGTAAACCCCATCCACACAAAGCTTTTCATCCCCTCCCCGCGCGACTATCTTTCCCCTGTCCGCCCGCCGCACTCCTCTCGACCGGCTTTCCCGCCGTGACCGCAACCGAGATCCCCTTCCCCGCCTTCGCGCCCGACCCGCCCGCGCGCACCGCCACGGCCGAGTACATCCGGCTGTGCCCCTGGCGCGTGGGGCTCACGCTCTTTGGCGTGGCCACGGTGCTGGCGGTGGTCGACGCGGTGCTCACGTACACGCTGCTGCCGAACGGCAACGACCGCGGGGTGGCCTTCATCATCGCCATCACCTTTCCGTCGTGGTACGTGATGGTGCCGCTGGTGCCCGCGGCGCTCAAGGTGGCGGACCGCTTTCCATTGGCACCTGGCCGGTGGAGGCGCTCGCTGCTGGTGCACATTCCCGCCTGCGTGGCGTTCGTGCTCATCCAGCTGGCGCTCAGCAGCTGGCTGTGCGACTTCGTGTTCGCGCCCATGACCACGCCGCGCGACCGGCTGCCGCCCACCTTCCTGGACTTCGGCGCCAACCTGAGCCGGCTGGTGGGCACCTACTTCACGGCGTGGGTGGCCTTCTACTGGCTCATCGTGGGGGCGCACCACACGATCTTCTACCTGCGCCGCGCGGTGGAGCGCGACCGCGAGGCCACGGAGCTGGCGCTGCACGCGTCGCGGCTGGAGGCGGGGCTGGCGCAGTCAAACCTGCGCGCGCTGAACATGCAGCTGCAGCCGCACTTTCTTTTCAACACGCTCAACGCCATCTCGGTGCTGGCCGCCAAGGGCGAGCGCGCGCAGACGGTGCGGCTGATCGAGCGGATGAGCGACCTGCTGCGGATGTCGCTGGAGAACAGCGAGCAGACGCTGCCGCTGGTGCGCGAGCTGGAGTTCGCGCAGCGCTACCTGGACATCGAGCAGGTGCGCTTTGCCGACCGCATGACGGTGCGCTTCGACGTGGCGCCCGACACCATGAGCGCGCTGGTGCCCAGCATGGTGCTGCAGCCGCTGGTGGAGAACGCGGTCAAGCACGGCATCGCGCGGCGGCGCGGGGCCGGGCGCATCGAAGTGCGCGCGCGGCGGCTGGACGACCGGCTGGAGCTTTCCGTGCGCGACGACGGCCCCGGGTTCGGCGCGGAGCCGGCGGCCGTCGGCACCGGCGTGGGCCTGGCCAACACGCAGGCGCGGCTGGAGCAGCTGTACGGGGCGGACGGGTTCGAGATGTTCCGCGGCAGCGGGCCGGGCGGCGGCGCGCGGGTGCGCATCACCCTTCCCTTCCGCCTGGCCCCGCCGGACGAAAATGATCGCTCGGGCGTGATCGCGGCGGAGGCGGTATGACGCTGCGCACGCTGATCGTGGACGACGAGCCGCTGGCGCGCGACGGCATTCGCATGCACCTGTCGCGCGAGCCCGACGTGGAGATCGTGGGCGAGGCGGCGGACGGGGTGCAGGCGGTGGAGGCCATCCAGGCGCTGCGCCCCGACCTGGTATTTCTGGACGTGCAGATGCCGGAGGTGGACGGGCTGGAGGTGGTGGAGCGGATCGGCCCGGCGCGGATGCCGGCGGTGATCTTTGCCACGGCGTACCACCAGCACGCGGTGCGCGCCTTTGAGCTGCACGCGGTGGACTACCTGCTCAAGCCGGTGACGGAGGAGCGCATCCGCAACGCCATGACGCGCGCGCGGCTGCGCCTGGCCACGCGCGGCGAGGAGGAGCTTACGACGCGGCTGGAGGCGCTGCTGGAGGACCTGCGCGCCCTGCACGCGCGCGCCGGCGAGCCGGGCGAGGCGGCGTCCGCACCCAGGAAGTACGCGGCGTGGATCAGCGTGGCGGGGCGCACCAGCACCCAGCTGGTGCGGGTGGAGGACGTGGACTGGTTCGAGGCGGAGGGAAACTACGTGCGGCTGCACGTGGGCAAGGTAACGCACCTCATCCGGTCCACCCTGCGGGCCATGGGCGACCAGCTGGACCCGGCGACGTTCATCCGCATCCACCGCTCCACCATCGTCAACGTGAACCGCATCCGCGAGATCCAGCCCTGGTTCGGCGGGGACTACATCGCGCTGCTGCAGGACGGGCGGCAGCTGCGGGTGTCGCGGAGCCATCGGGAGCAGCTGCTGAGGCCGGTGTTTTAGGGGACAGGGAATAGGGAATAGGGAATAGGGAATAGCGTCGGGCCACCCCCGAAACGGCGGTTGAAACCGCGGCTGGAAAGTCACGAAATCCGCCTGCGCGGATTGTGGCCGATGTCTCGGCGCGCGGCGGCCGGCTGCGGTGGTAGCCGATGGTTTTTCGGGATTGATGATGAGGATGATGGGTACCAATCGATTTCGTTGACTCTGGAGTGCTATGTAGTATTTTACACATGCATCTCACCCCGCGGATAACGATGGGCGCTCGTATCAACCTCACCTACCCGGTCGCGCTCGTGCTGGCCGCCCTGGCGGCGGGCCACCGGTACGGGTTCGACATCATGGAAGCGACGGGGCTGCCCAGCGGCACCGTCTACCCGCTGCTGCGCCGCCTGGAAGCCGGCGAGTACGTCGAGGCGCAATGGGAGGGTGAGGAGCCCGCGCAGCAGGAAGGCCGCCCCCAGCGCCGCTACTACGCCATCACCGACGCCGGCCGTGAACTGCTGGCCCGCGCCCGCGGCCGCTTCGCCACGGTGGACGCGGGGCTGCGCGCGGCGGTCTTCGGCCGGCCGGGCGAGGTGCCTGCATGAGCGCGCGGGATTCCATCCGCCAGCACGCGTGGCGGGCGATCGTGCGAGTCGCGTCGCGGATGGTGCCCCGAGACGCGCGGGCGGAGTGGCGGCGGGAGTGGGATGCGGAGTTGCACCACGTGCAGGCGCGCGGCGGGCCGGTGCTGCGTACCGCGCTGGGCGCCTTCGCGGATGCGCTGGAGGTGGGCGTGGGCCCGCGTGCCTTCGCGGACGCGGCGCGGTTCGGCCACGCGTCGCTCGCGGGCTCGCCGCTGCACGTGGCGGGCGCGGCGGTTGTGCTCGCTACCGGGATCGCCGCGGCGGGGGTCTGCCTGGCGCTCGCCTGGCACGGGGCGCGTGACGCCGGATCGACGGTGCTCCTGGCGGCATCCATCCCGCTCGTATTGGCGCTCGTCTGCAGCGCGGGCGCGGCGGCGGCGAGCCTCATCCGCCGCGCGATCGTCCGGCATCCATCCCCCCTTCCCTGTACCGCGGACGAAGCGCGCGCGGCATCCGCGGTTCTGTGCGCCGGTGCCGGCGCGGCGGGGCTGCTGCTGGCCGCGATGGCGACGGTGCGCTTTCCCGACGCGGCGGCCGGGTGGAGTCTGCTGGACGGCGCGGCGCGGGTGGCCGGGCCCGTCCTCCTCTCTGGAGCCATTGCGGGCGCGGCCGTCCGCCGCTGGGCCCCGCCCCGGGGCGAATCCCTCTGAAACGACTCGAAATCCCACGCATCGAATCATCATGCGTAGCTATGTAGAGTTCTATCCAGCGCTGCTGGCAGCGGCGGTCAGCTGTCTCGCGATTGCATCCCCCGCTGCCGCGCAGACGACGGAACTGGCGTCGCTGGAGGCGTTCATCGACTCGGTGGCGGGGGTGGAGATCCGGGAGTACGGGGTGCCGGGGATGGTGATCGCCGTCGTGCGGGACGGGCGCGTGGTGCACTGCAAGGGGTACGGCTACGCCGACATCCGCGCGCGGCGGCCCATGTCGCCCGACAGCACCGTGATGCGGGTGGGATCGGTCGCCAAGCCGGTGACGGCGCTCGCCGCGCTGCAGCTGGCGGAGGCGGGGCGCATCGACTTGGACGCGCGGGTGGATGCGGCACTGCCCGGGCTGCTGCGCGGCAGGCACGCGGACCGGGTGCGCGTCCGTGACCTGTTCACGCACACCTCCGGGCTGGACGTGCGGCTGAACGGCACCACAACGACCGATCCGCGGCGGGTCCTCTCGCTGGAGGACTACCTGCGGCGCGACCTGCCGCCCGTCGTCCATCCGCCGGGCGAGGTGATCCGCTACTCCAACCATGGCTACGTGGTGCTGGGCCGGCTGGTGGAGACCGCGTCGGCCGAGTCGTTCGACAGCTACGTGCAGCGCCATCTGTTCGCGCCGCTGGGGATGCGGTCCAGCAGCTTTCGGCTGGAGGGCGCGCTGGCCCGCCGCGCGGCGACCGGGTACGAGGCCGGCCGTCGCGGGCCGGTTCCGGCGGCGGTGCTCCATCCGCACATCGCGCCGGCGGCGGGGCTGAACACCACGGCAGCGGACATGGCGCGGCTGATGGTGGCGCTGCTGGACAGCGGGCGCGCCGCGGGCACCGCGCCGCTCTACTCGACGCGCATGGCAGCGCTGGCGCTGGGGCGGCACTGGGGGATGCACCCCGGGATGCCGGGGATGACGTACGGGATGTTCGAGACGCGGCGCGGCGGCGTGCGGGGCGTGGGCCACAGCGGCGGCATCCGCGGCTTCATGAGCGGGATGTACCTGTGGCCGGCGCAGCGGACGGGCATCTTCATCTCCAACAACGGCAACGACGGCGGCGCGGTGCAGGCCGTCTACGATGCCTTTGTGGACCGCTACCTGGCCGACCCGCGCGCCACGCCGCCACCTCCGCCGCCCGGTGCGGACGCGCGCGCGGCGCGGGCGGCGGGCACGTATCGCCTGGCCAGCCTGGCGGTGCGCAACCTGGAGCGCGCCGGGGCCCTGCGGCGCGGCGAGCTGCGCATCCGCCCCTGCCCCGGCGGGTGCATCCTGCTTTTCGGGCAGCGGTACGTGGAGATCTCGCCGGGCGTCTATCAGGCGGGCGAGGGCGGCGAGGTGGTGGGGTTCAGCGAGGGCCGACGGGGAGAGCGGTGGATGCTGACGAGCGATCCGTTCGGCGGAAACAGGGCGTGGGAGCGGATCGCGTGGTACCAGCCCGCCGCGTTCGGCCAGACGCTCGCGATCATGTGCCTGATCGGCTTTCTCTCGCTCCCCTGGATGCGCCCGGCGGTCCCGCCCGGCGTGCTGAAACGCCAGCCATCCGCGCCGGCGATCGAGGTCGCGCGCAGGCACCGGCAGGCGGTCGCGGCGGGGTATCTGCTCTTTCCCGTCACGCTGGCCGTCGCCTTTCGCGCCGCGCGCGCGACGGGGCTGCTGGCCGGCGTGCCGCTCGGGGTGCGCGCCGCGCTCACGGTCGGCCTCGTAGTGACGGTGCTCGCGGCGGCGCTCCCCGTCACCGGGTGGCGGCTGCGGCGCGCCTGTGCCCCGCGCGCGGAGCGGGTGGTGCACACGGCGGTGACGATCGTCGCGCTGGTGTTCGCGCTGCTGATGTGGTCGTGGAACCTGCTCGGATTCCGGTTTGGGTGAGGGCGGGCCCTCACCCCCGACGGGCCTTTTGCTCGTTCCTCGCAACGGCCGTCGACCCCTCCCCCAAATTGCGGGGGAGGGGTTGGGTGGAGGGCGGGTTTCACGCCGCACCATCACACCATCACACCATCACACCCTACGGCACCAGCACGATCTTCCCCACCTGCCCGCCCGCCTCCAGGCGTTCGTGCGCGAGGCGGGCTTCGTCCAGCGGGAGCACGGAGTCTACGATGGGCTTCAGGCGGCCGGCGAAGATGACGCGCAGCAGGTCCTCGAACTCGCCGCGCGAGGCCATCGTCGTCCCGATCACCTGGATCTGCCGCCAGAACACGCCGCGCAGGTCCAGCTCCACCTTTGGACCCGCCGTGCCGCCGTAGGTGACCAGACGCCCGCCGTTCGCCAGGGCGCGCACGCTTCCCGCCCACGTGGGGCCGCCCACGTTCTCCACCACCACGTCCACGCCGCGCTTGCCGGTGTCCTTGTAGACCGCCTTGGACCAGTCCGTCTCCGCGCGATCGTACACGACATCCGCGCCCAGCTCGCGCAGGCGCTCCACCTTTTCCGCGCCCTTCGTCACCGCGAACACGCGCGCGCCCATCAGCCGCGCGATCTGCACGGCGGCCAGCGCGGTGCCGCCGGACGCGCCGATCACCAGCACGTCCTCGCCCGGCTTGAGCGCGGCGCGGCTGACCAGCGCGCGCCACGCGGTCATGTACGAGATGGGGATCGCGGCCGCCTCTTCGAACGGCATCTCGTCGGGGATGCGGTAGACGTGGTCCGCGTCCGCCAGCACGAACTCCGCGAACCCGCCGTCGGTGTGCTCGCCCTGAATGCGAAAGCGCACGCACATCGACTCCTCGCCGCGCGCGCACTGCGGGCAGCGGCCGCACCAGAGCGAGGGGTTGATGACGACGCGCTCGCCCACCCGCGCCTCGTCCACCCCCGCGCCCACCTCGGCGATGACTCCCGCGATGTCGGAGCCGCCGATGTGCGGCATGGTGGTCTCGATGGGGATGCCGCGGCGCACCCACAGGTCCAGGTGGTTCATGGCCGACGCGCGCACCTGCACCAGCACCTGCCCGTCGCCCGGATCGGGGCGCAGGACCTGCTCGATGCGGACGACCTCCGGACCGCCGTGCTCGTGGAAGATGGCCGCGCGCATGGTCATTGGTGAACGGGTGAACGGGTGAACGGGTGACGGGGTGAACGGGTGACGGCGATGTCCGGGTGATCGACAGGAAAACGTAGATAGAGGCTGGATGCGGGGCAACGGCGGCTCCGGTGCGACACACGGCGCCCCCTCCGGGCCGGCACCACCGGCCCACCTCCCCCAAAAACCCCTGGGGGAGGTTGATGCGGGGGCGGGATACGGGACGCTTCGGTTGGAGTGGCGCGGGATAGTAGGCCGCCCCCCACCCCGGCCCTCCCCCCCAAACTACGTGGGGGAGGGAGGTGCGACGCACCTTGTCAAAGCGGGATCGAAGTCCACCTCCCCCAGGGTTTTTTGGGGGAGGTGCGAGCCCAGGCGAGTAAGGGGGCGCAGTCGGACGCAGTTCGGTGCCCGTCGTAGCGCTATCGAATTCTCCCCTCTCCGTGAGGAACGAACGGGGAGGGGCCGGGGGAGGGGCACCGCGCGGGCCGCTCGCCCGGCTCTATCGCCCGGCACCCGGCGTGCGTAGTTTGGCCCGCCATGAAGTACGCCAGCGCTGAAGACCGGCTGAACCCCGTCACGCCACCCGACGCGGACGAGGCGACGCTGGGTGGATACATGGCCGTCCACGGCCGCGCCGCCGCCTTCGAGGCCGGCGACGGCGAGCCGTACACCGTGGGCATCGAGACCGACGCCACGGGCGACGACGCGCTGCCGTACGCCGGCTACCTGGTCTTTATCCGCTGGGCCCAGACGGGGAGCGCCATCATGGGCCACCTGTCCACCGACGACCTGGTGGTGGCGCCCTCCGAAGAGGAGGCCCGCGCCCTGCTGGAGGCGCTCCCCCTCCGCGAGGTGCGCGCCCTGCTGGACGAGTCCATCGCACGCAGCCGCGCCCAGGCGGACGAGGGCTGAATCCGCCCGCCCGCGCGCCATTCCCGATCGACACACGCGACCCGCACGTATGCTCAAGACGAGCCTGCTCCGCCTGAGCGAGAGCAACACGGCCAGGAAGGTCATCACCCGCGCGCCGCTTTCGCGCAGCTTTGCCCAGCGCTTCGTGGCCGGCGACACGCTGGACGACGCGCTGAACGCCGCCCGGGCGCTGAACGACGCGGGGCTCAGCGTGTCGCTGGACTTTCTGGGCGAGTCCGTAAAGTCGCGCGACGAGGCCACGCAGGCCGCCGACATGGCCATCCGGATCATCGAGTCCATCGTCCGCGACGGCCTGGACGCCAACCTGTCGATGAAACCCACGCAGCTGGGGCTGGACATCGACGAGACGTTCTGCCGCGAGAACATCGAGCGCGTGCTGAGCCGCGCCCGCGAGCTGGGCGACGGCGAGGGCGAGATCTTCGTCCGGCTGGACATGGAAGGGAGCGACTACACGGAGCGCACGGTGGCCATGGTCGAGGCGCTGTGGGCCGGCGGCTACCGCAACGTGGGCACCGTGCTGCAGTCCATGCTGCGCCGCACGGGCGACGACGTGGAGCGGATGCTGGCCCTCGGCGCGCGCGTCCGCCTCGTCAAAGGGGCGTACCAGGAGCCGGAGTCGGTCGCGTATCCCGAGAAGGCCGACACGGACCGCGCCTACGTGGAGCAGATGAAGCGGCTGCTGGAGAGCGATCCGTATCCCGCCATCGCCACGCACGACGAGGTCATCATCGACGCGGCGCGGCGCTTCGTGTGGGAGCGCGGGATCGCCAAGGAGTCGTTCGAGTTCCAGATGCTGTACGGCGTGCGGCGCGACCTGCAGACGCGGCTGCGCGAAGAGGGATACAACGTGCGCGTCTACGTTCCCTTCGGCGACAGCTGGTATCCGTACCTCATGCGCCGCCTGGCCGAGCGCCCGGCGAACATCGTCTTCATGGCCGGCAGCATCGCCAAGGAGGCCAAGGCGGACGGGCTGAAGAAGCCGGCGATGGTGGTCGGGGCCGGCGTGGTGGCGGGGATTGTCGCCACCCTCTTCTTCCGCCGCCGCAAGTAGCCGCGCGTGACCGACATCCTCTACCGGCTGTTCCTGCCGGACCCCAGGACGCATCTGGTCGCGGTGGAGCTGGAGGCGGGCGGCGTGACCGGCGCCGTCTCCCTCATCATGCCCGCGTGGACGCCGGGCTCGTACCTGATGCGCGAGTTCGCCCGCAACGTGGTGCAGTTCGAGGCCATGGACGGCGCGCGGAACCCCGTCCCGTTCCACAAGACCAACAAGCACACCTGGCGGATCGATCCCCCCGCGGACGGCACCCTGCGCGCCCGCTGGGTCCTCCACGCCGACGAGCTGACGGTGCGCACCTCGCACGTGGACGGCTCGCACGCGTCCATCATCGGCGCGGGCGTGTTCATGTACGTGGACGGGCGGCGGGGGGAGCCGGCGGAGGTGCAGGTGCACGCGCCGCAGGGGTGGCGGGTGACCACGGCGCTGGAGAACGTGGGCGAGGGACTGTACCGCGCGGCGGACTTCGACGAGCTTGTGGACAGCCCGCTGGAGATCGGCACGCACCAGCTGGTGCAGTGGCTGGTGGACGGGGTGCCGCACCAGTACGCCATCTGGGGCCGCGGCAACGCCGATCCCCGGCGGCTGGCGCAGGACACCACCCGCATCGTCCTCGCGGAGCGGGAGATCTTCGGCACGCTGCCGTATCCGCACTACACCTTCATCCTGCAGCTCACGAACGGCGGCGGGGGCGGGCTGGAGCACCGCAACAGCACCAGCCTGCTGGCGGACCGCTGGGGCTTTCGCGGCCCGGCGTACGAGAGCTTTCTGGGGCTGGCCGCGCACGAGCTCTTTCACGCCTGGAACGGCAAGCGCATCCGCCCCGCGGCGCTGGGCCCGTTCGACTACACGGCGGAGAACTACACGCGCGACCTGTGGGTGGTGGAGGGGATCACCACCTACTACACGGACCTCCTCCTGCGCCGCGCGGGGCTCATCCCCCAGCCGCGGTACCTGGAAAAGCTGGCGGAGAGCATCTCCCGCTTTCAGACGCTCCCCGGCCGCGCCGTGCAGCCGCTGGCGGACGCCTCGTTCGACACCTGGATCAAGTTCTACCGCCCGGACTCCAACACGCCCAACGCCACCATCTCGTACTACCAGAAGGGCGCGCTGGTGGCGATGCTGCTCGATCTCACCATCCGCGGCGGCACGGAGAACCGGCGGTCGCTGGATGACGTGCTGCGCGCGCTGTGGGAGCGGTACGGCGCGCGGGACGAGGGATTTCCGGAGGGCGCGGTGGAGGCGGTGGCGGAGGAGGTGGCGGGTTTCTCCCTCCGCGCCTTCTTCGACCACACCCTGCGCTCCACGGGGGAGCTGGAGTACGGCCCCGCGCTGGCGGCCGTGGGCCTGCGGCTGGTCCCCATCCACATGGCCGGTCCGCCGATGGGTGCCGTGCCGAATCCCCCGGTGACGGCGGAGAGGACGAAGCCCGGCGCGCCGCGTCCGCCCGCCACGGCAGAGGGCGGAAAGCCCGGCGGGGCGCCGGCCGGACTGCCGCCCAAGTGGCGTCCGCCGCCGCCGCCCCCGTTCGGCATGCCGGCGCCCATGCCAGGGAACCGCGAGTCGCAGACCGGCCTTACGCTGCGGAGCGAGGGAAGCCGCATCATCGTCGTCAACGTGCTGACGGGGACGGCGGGGTGGCAGGCGGGGGTAAACGCGGGGGACGAGCTGGTGGCGCTGGACGGCTTTCGCATCGCCGGCCCCGAGTGGCTGAACGCGCGGCTGCTGGAGTTCAAGCCCGGGGTAGAGGTGCAGCTCACCGTATTTCGGCGTGACGAGCTGCTCACGCTGGCGCTGCGGGTGGACGCCGGCCCGCCGCAGCGCTGGGTGCTGCGCCCGCTGCCGGACGCCACGCCGCAGCAGCAGGCCGTGCTCGCCCACTGGCTGCGCAGCGTGGTCCCGGACGAGGCCGTGCAGGACCCCGGCCTGCCCCCGCCGCCCGGGTGGGAGCCGCCCGCCGCCCCGTCGGCGGCACGGGGTTGACGCGGAGCTCGGAAACGTATAGGTTTTCCCCTCTTCACACGGGCTTCGGCGCGGGTGAGGACCGGGGTTCGGGACGTGGCGCAGCCCGGTAGCGCACCTGAATGGGGTTCAGGGGGTCGCGGGTTCAAATCCCGCCGTCCCGATTTAGCCCCCGCCATTCGGCGGGGGCTTTTTCGTGACGCCGGTCTTTCGCAAACGCCTCTTCGCTGCGCTCGAGGCTTATTGTCAAATCCCAGGCTCTAGGCTGTTCACCTGCTGGCAGTCAGCTCGCGGCGCAGCGCGGCCAGTACTTGTTGTACTTCGGGTCGCTGTCGGCTCTCGGAAGGCGGAGGTGTAGGTCGGGCG
>DASTVC010000201.1:0-4650 GCA_035759295.1 Longimicrobium sp.
GCGCCGCGAGAGGGTGTTCCGGAGATGTGTCAAGGCCGGGAGCAGGTGCTCGAATGTGAGCAGGCTGCCGGCCACATGGATCGCGGTGGGGATCACGTCGTTGCTGCTCTGCCCCATGTTGACGTGGTCGTTGGGGTGCACCTTGCGCCCCAGCAGCTGCGACGCGCGGGTGCCGATCACCTCGTTCGCGTTCATGTTGCTGCTGGTGCCGCTCCCCGTCTGGAAGATGTCGAGCACGAACTCGCCGTCCAGCCGCCCTTCGATCACCTCGTCGGCCGCGCGGGCGATGGCGTCGGCGATGTCCGCCTCCAGCAGCCCCATCTCTGCGTTGGCCTGCGCGGCGGCCTTCTTGATGGTGCCCAGCGCGTGGATGAAGCGGCGCGGAAAGCGGATGCCGCTGATGGGAAAGTTCTCCACGGCGCGCTGCGTCTGCGGGCCGTACAGGGCGTCGGCGGGAACCTGCATCTCGCCCAGCGAGTCGCGCTCGGTTCGAAAGCCTGAGGTGCTCGTATCCGTCATGGCGATATCCAGCGGTCGTGCGGTTTTGAAGGTCACGGTTCGGACGCGGCAAAATGCACCCGCCGCGCGCCGCGCGCAAACCGCCCGCCACGCTCGAAATCGGTGGATGCAGAAAGGCCCCGCCAGCGATGGCGGGGCCTCGTTATCCAATCGAGGGGCCGGACGGCCTCAGAACTCGCGCTTGGGCCCGTTGGGGTCGCCCAGCACCTCGGGCCCATCGTACGCGTTGATCGCCTCGATCTGCTCGGGCGTCAGGGACGCAATAAACCCGGGCCGGCTGCGCAGGATGCGATCGGCTTCTTCCTCAGTCGGCAGGCCCAACACGCGCAGCATCAGACGCTCACTCCAGGAGTGAGCGGTGGCAGGGCGCGGCGTAGCCGGCGCGGCGAAGATCGGGGCAGCAGAAGCTTGATTTCTCATCGCGATATCCTCCTCTCACAATATACTGGCTGTCCAGCTTTCCACGCAACTGTGAAGCCAAGTCGCTCGTAAAGAGGGATCACGCCCGGCAAGGGCTCCATCAAGCGGATGCGTGTCGCACCCTGCAGCCTGCCGTACGACTCGGCGGCCGCAATCACCAGGGTGGCGATGGTGTGGCGAAGCGGGTGCCGATCGTCATGCGCGCTCTCCATGAAGTGTACGGAGATCGTGTGTCGGACGCCGGCCATGCGGCGTTTCGACATCCGGCCAACGGCGAGGCCGCACAGGTGTTCTCCGCTCCAGATCGCCAGATGAAACGCCGATGGCCGCCGCCATGCGCGCCGCAGGAGGCGATCCCAATGCCAGCCCCCCTGATTCGTTGGATGCGGACCCGTCCAGGTTGCTTGCCAAGCGAGAACCGTGTGCTCATCCGTGTCCTCGATGCGGACGGGGGCACGGACGAAGCCTGTCTCCACGGCCTCGCTCTGAACGAGGTTGTATGCTTGTCGTCGCAGGCGGGCGTAGTGCTGCTTTGCCAACCAGAAGGGTACGTTCGGCATCGGCGGCAGGGGTCGCGGAATAGAATGAAATCCGCGCAATGTTCGCTGCCGGTTGAGCCGAAAGCAATGGATTTTACGTGGCCGCTTTGCACCGCTCCGAAGCCCCCAGCGGCGGGCACGTCAGTTCGCAGTATCTACCGTAATGGAAGGATCGAAACCGCTCCGAATGTGCCAGGTGCGTGCACTCGCTATTGCGGTTCCTTGTCGCTGTCCGCGCGCTGGCGCTTGCCGGCGAAGGGGTCGGTGCGGGAGAAGAGGTCGTCCTGGCGCACGTCGAGCACCTCCAGGGCCTCGGCGGCGGCTTCGGCGCCGGCGCCGTACAGGAAGACGGGGACGCCGGCCTGGCGCAGCATCTCGGCGACGTCGATGCGGTCTTCGAACGCGCACACCAGCTCGTAGTCGCGCCGCAGACGGTTCACGACCTCGGCCTTGAAGAACCCGGCCGGGCGGCGCTCCCCCTCCGGCCGCATCAGCAGCGCATCGTACTCCGTAAGGCCGTTCGCCTCCAGCCAGCGCACGGTCTTGGGGCGTGTGTACTCGGGCCGCCCGGTAAGGAAGAGGATGCGGATGCCGGCGGCGTGCATGGCGCGCAGCACCTCCATGGACGCGGCGATGGGCGGGTCGGAGTCGATGGCGTCGAAGTACGAGTGCCAGTCGCGCGCGCGCCCCCGCTGCACCTCCACGAAGTGCGCGCGCGCCTTGTCGTCGGACAGGGTGCCGTCCAGGTCCCAGATCATGGCGCGCGGGCGGCCGCGGGAGGCGTCCGCCGCGGCGCCGGAGGGCCGGGTGTCGGTCTCGTCCGGCATTGGCCGGCTCAACGCTTCGCGGGGCGCGTGGGGCGGATCTCGATGCGCGAGGGGAGCGCGTTCTCCGGAAAGGTCAGCAACTCCATCACCAGGCGCGCGATGTCTTCCGGCTGGATCATCCACGCGTTCTCGGGGGACGGCTGCTTGTTGTTGAAGTGCGTATCCACCGAGCCGGGCATGATGCAGCACACGCGGATGCCGTGCTCGCGCACGTCCAGCATCATCGCTTCCGAAAAGCCCAGCAGGCCGAACTTGCTGGCGTTGTACGCGGCGCCGCCGGCGAAGGGGTTCTTGCCCGCCAGGGATCCGATGTTGATGATCCACCCGCCGCCGCGCGCCTTGAGGTGCGGGATGGACTCGTGGCAGGCGTAGTACACGCCGTTCAGGTTGGTTTCGATCACCTGGTGCCAGTGCTCCGGCGACATGTCGTCCACGGTGCCGAAGCGGCCCACGCCGGCGTTGTTCACCAGCACGTCCACCCCGCCCAGGTCCAGCGCCGCCTCCACGATCTTCTTCACGTCCTCGTGCTTGCGCACGTCGGCGCGCACGGCGGCCACGTGGCCCGCGCCGATGCGGTCCAGCTGCTGGGCGGCCGCCTGCACCTCCGCTTCGTCGCGTGCGGTGACGACCAGGTTGGCGCCCTCGCGCGCCAGCGCCTCCGCGATGGCGTAGCCGATCCCCTTGCTGCTCCCCGTAACGATCGCCGTCTTTCCGTCCAGAATTCCCGGCATTCCGAATCTCCCGTGCTTGTCGTCTGGTGCTGCGTCGTGTGCGCGGGGTGGCCGCAAGTCGCAGGCCCGGCGGGAGGTGGGCAGGGAATAGGGAATAGGGAATAGGGAATAGGGAATAGGGAATAGGGAATAGGGAATAGGGAATAGGGGACAGTGCGGGTGTAGAACGTTCCGTCATGCACACGCAAAAGAAGCCGGCCGGTGGAATCCACTGGCCGGCCCGGGGTGGGAATATCCGCGGTTCCGCAGGCTATTCCCTATTCCCTAAGCCGATCGTCACAGCGCGGCCTTGAAGAGCAGCTTGTTGGGCGTGCCGGGGGGGGCGCCGATGATCACGCCGGGGGTCGCGTTGGTGAGGATCCAGCTCTGCACCGTACTGGCGGTGCCGCCGAAGGTGGCGAACACCAGCGCCGCCGCGCCCGCCACGTGCGGCGAGGCGATGGAGGTGCCGCTCATCAGGATCGGCGTCGTGGTGAGGCCCACCGTGGGGATGTTCCTGCCCGGCGCGTACAGGTCCACGCAGCTGCCGAAGTTGCTGCCGGGGACGTGCTGGTCCAGCTGGTCCGACGCGGTGACCGTGGTGATGGAGGCCACGCTTCCCGGCGACGAGTTGCACGCGCTGGTGTTGCCGTTGCCCGCCGCCGCCGCCACGAACACGCCCGACGCGTACAGGTTGGCGACCGCCGTGTTCAGCGCGGTGGAAAGGGCGCCGCCCAGCGAGATGTTGGCCACCGAGAACGGGGCGTGGTTGGCCGCCACCCAGTTCACCCCGCCGATGATTCCCGCGGTGGTGCCCACGCCGCTGCAGTCGAGCACCCGCAGGCCCAGCAGCTTGATTCCCTTGGCCACGCCGTACGTCTTGGCGCCCACCACGCCGGCGACCCCGGTGCCGTGCCCGTTGCAGTCCATCCCCGTGCCGCCGAACGCGTCGTACACGTTGCTCGCGCGCCCGCCGAATTCGGGGTGGGTGGAGAGGATGCCCGTGTCGATGATGTATGCCACCACGTTCGCCGCGAGCGTGTTGAAGACGTACTGGTTGTTCAGCGGCAGGGTGTGCTGGTCGATGCGGTCCAGCCCCCAGGGCGCCGGGGTCTGCACCGACTGCGCCTCGCTCACCTGGTTCTGCTCCAGGTAGGCCACGTCCGGGTGGTGCCGCAGCGCCGTCACCTGTCCGGGCGAGAGCCGCGCGGCAAACCCGGTGAGCGCGGCGGTCCACGCCTGTCCCGGCTGCACGCCGGCGACGGCCGCCACCGCCGCGGGGTCGGCTCCCTCCTTGAGCACCACCACGTACTCGCCGGCAATCCCGCGCCCCGGCGCCGCGCTCAGCAGCGGCGCGGCGTCCGCCGGCGCGCCGGCCACGGGCGACGGCTGGTCGGCGCAGGCGGCGAGCGCCGCCAGGGCCAGGACGGGAAGGGCGAATCGGATCGTCTTCATCTGGATGTCCTTTCTCGCTGGGGAAAGGAAGGGGCGGCGGCTCTGGTGCGCCGCCCCGTCCGCGTCACGTCCTTCCGCCGTCAGGGGCCGATGTACAGCAGGCGGTTGGGCGTGCCGGTGGGGTTGCCGGTGATGACGTTGAGCGTCGCGCGGTTCAGGATCCACGCGGTGACGGTGGAG
>DASTVC010000202.1:0-3006 GCA_035759295.1 Longimicrobium sp.
GATGAGCCACAAACTGCGCAACGGGCTGTTTTCGGCCGTGACGGTGGCGGCGCTCGGCTTCGGAGCCACGCAGGTGTTCGCCTCGCCCGGTGCCGGCGCCGCGGCGCGCGCATGCAGCGTGCAGCGCGACATCTACTGCAACGGCTGGTGCCAGTCGCAGGGATGGGATGCGGGGAGATGCAATCCGCTCTACACCGGCGGATGCCAGTGCTGGTTCTACTGATGGGCGGCGGATGACGAAAACGGGCCCGTGCGCACTGGCACGGGCCCGTCCCTCGTCACTGTGGCGTGCAGTTACTCTCGCACTCCCGCACTCACGCACTTTCGCACTTCCGTCCCTACCGGCAGGTCTCGCTCACCACCCGGCCGTCGATGACCACGACGCAGACGTGCGACGTGTACTCGAACGGATCGCCGTCGAAGATGACGACGTCGCCGTCCTTGCCGGCCTCCAGCGAGCCCACGCGGCGCTCCTGGCCGATGATGCGGGCTGCATCGATAGTGATGGTGCGCAGGGCGTCTTCCATCGACAGCCCGTTGGCGGCGGCCAGGGCGGCCTCGAACAGCACCACGCGCGTCTTGGGGACGTATCCCTCGTACCCGCTCTGCAGGGCCACGGTGATGCCGGCCTGGCGCAGCTTGCTGGCCGTCTCCAGCGTGGCGCCCGCCGTCTCGCCGCCCAGGCGAACCATGGACGGGTGGATGATGACGGGCACGCCCGCGCGGCGAATCTCATCGATCACCAGGTAGCTCTCCGCCGCGCCGTCCAGCACCATATCGAACCCGAACTCCTCCCGCAGCCGGAGCGCCGCGAGGATCTCCGGCACCCGCTGCGCCGTGATGAGCGCCGGGATCTCGCGGTTCAGCACCCGCGCCAGCATCTCCAGCCCCAGGTCCCGCGCACCGGCTCCCTGTCCGTCGCTGCTTCCGCCACCGCCGCGGTTCGCGTTGCCGCCAGCGCCGGCGCGAGGCGCGTTCGAGGCGCGGTCCGCGGTGCGGGGGTTGGCCGCGGCGCTGGCGCGGTCGCCGTCGCGCATCCCGGCCACGTCGCCGCTTCCGCCGCTGTTGCCCCGGGGCCCGGCGCCGCCCGTGCCCCCGCGCCGGCGGTCGTACTCGCGTGCCTTCTGCAGCTCCGCGCGCAGCAGGGCCACCCCGCGCGAGCGCGTCCCCGCGTTGCGGAAGTTGTCCGTGACCTGCGGCCCCAGGGTGAACGCGAGCATGGTCGTCGTATCCACCAGCGCCTCGCCCACGTCGTCGCCGCGCGTCTTGACCACCATCGTCTGGCCGCTGACCAGGGCGCCGGGGCCGTGGCCGGTGTGCACCGTGGTCACGCCGTATCCGCGCAGCCACTCCACCAGCTGCTCGCGGGCGTTGTAGGCGTCGATGGCGCGCAGCTCCGGTGCGATGGCCTCCACGCGGTCCAGCTGGTCCTGGTCGTGGGGCTGGTTCATGGCGCCGGCGAGCCCCACCACGCTGTGCGCATCCACCAGCCCCGGCGTCACCACGCGT
Source organism: Longimicrobium sp. (assembly GCA_035759295.1). Classification (GTDB taxonomy): domain Bacteria; phylum Gemmatimonadota; class Gemmatimonadetes; order Longimicrobiales; family Longimicrobiaceae; genus Longimicrobium. Next base: position 1,510 of record DASTVC010000202.1, read on the forward strand.
CCGCTGAGCGTGCGGTAGCCGGCGGGGACCTGCACCTCCGCCGCGCTCCCCACGCGCTCGATCTTGCCGTTCGCGCCGACGAGGATCACGCCGTCGCGGATGGGCGCGCCCGACATGGTGTAGACCGTCTCGCCGCGGATGGCGACCTGCGACTCCGCCGGTGCGGCGAGCGCCAGCGCCGCCAGCGCCAGCGCGATTCCGTGTGTCCGCCGCATCAGTGGCCCTCCTCGCCGTCGTGGGTGTGCATCGTCGCGCCGTCGAACACGCCGGGCCCGCCCACGGCGAACATGCGGTCCGTGGGATCCGCCAGGTCGAACACCTTGCTCCCCTCCACCCAGGTCTGCTCCACGTGCGTGTAGACGCTCAGCGGGTCGCCGGAGAGGACGATGAAGTCCGCGTCCTTTCCCGCCTCCAGCGTCCCCACCCGCGCCTCCAGCCCCAGCATGCGCGCGCCGGCGATGGTCATGGCCTCCAGCGCCCGCTCGCGCGACATCCCCGCACGCACGCCCAGGCCCGCGGAGCGCAGGAAGAAGCGGCTGTCGGTGATGCCGTCGTCCGTGTGAAACGCGGTGAGCACGCCCGCCCGCTCCAGCGCGGCGCCGTTGGTGTTGCTGAAGTCCAGCGCCTCCAGCTTTCCGCCCGGCGAGTCGAGCATGATGATGCTGGCCGGCGCGCCCGACGCCGCGATCTCGTCCGCCACCTTCCACGCCTCGCTCACATGGTGGAGCACGATGCGGAATCCGAACTCGCGCGAAAGCCGCAGCGCGGTGAGGATGTCGTCCGCGCGGTGGGTGTGAAAGTGGACCACGCGGCGGCCGTCCAGCACCTCCACCAGCGCCTCCATCTCCAGCTCGCGCGGCGTCACCTTGTCGGCCCCGCCGGCGGTGCGGATCTTCTCCCGGTACTCCTGCGCGCGAACGAAGCGCTCGCGCACGATGGCCGCCGCGCGCGAGCGGCTTCCCGGCATGGGAGGCTCGCCGCGGGGGTTGGTGCCGTTGGCCATCTTCATCCCGCCGCAGATGTCGTGGATCAGGTCGCGGCAGTAGGCGAGGTCCGCGATCTGGTCCGCGTCGCGCAGCTTGAGGTAGACGGTCTGGCCGCTCATCAGCAGGCCGCTGCCGGGCATCACGTTGGCCGTGGTCACGCCGCCGGCCTGCGCCTTCTGAATCCCCTCGTCGCGCGCGTCGATGGCGTCCAGCACGCGGATGGACGGCTGCATGGGGTTCGATCGATCGCCGCCGTCGCCGCCGCCGATGTGCGAGTGCGTGTCGACCAGCCCGGGCATGATGGTCTTGCCCGTGGCGTCGTGCACCACGGCGCCTGCGGGGATGGCCGTCTCCGGGCCGCCCACCGCGGTGATCTTGCCGCCCCGCACCACCAGCACGCCGTTGGGGATCGGCTGCCCGGAGATGGGGATGATGGTGGCGCCCCGGAACGCGTGCGGCTGCTCCTGCGCCGTGAGCGGCAGGGCCGCGGCCGCCGCGGCCAGCAGCGCCG
>DASTVC010000203.1:0-13458 GCA_035759295.1 Longimicrobium sp.
CAGCAGCGCCAGCGAGCCGAGCGTGGAGGGCGCGTCCTCCGGCAGCTGCGCGTGGACCACCACCTCCGGCGCCGCGGAATTGTGCAGGTGCTCCGCCAGCCGCGCGTAGTCCTCGCGCGAATCGCGGCGCACGGTCAGCCGGTCTCCATCGATCGAAAAGCCGTCGCCGAACTGGAGAATGGTGACAAAGTGGCCAGATTCACGAAACGCGGCCTCCAGCCGGTCCGCGAAGGCGCGCGGCCCGGCGGCCAGCAGCACGCGCTTCGGCGCGGAGTCCGTCGCGGCGGGCGTGCGCGTCCATGTCGGGAGATACGTCCACTCCGACGGCTTCGCGCGCTTGGCGAGGTCCGCGACGGGCGCGCGGAGGGCGGTCGCGGCGGCGGGCGGATCCACCCAGTAGCGCTGCTTCTCCCACGGGTAGGTGGGCAGCACCACGCGGCGGCGGCGCTCGCCGGCGCGGTAGGCGCGCCAGTCCGGCTCCACGCCGGCCAGCCAGAGTCGGCCCAGCGCCTCCGCCAGGAACTGCGCGTCCGGCTTGCGGTCGTACGGGTAGCGGATCGATGGGATCACCGCCGCGGGCGCGTGCTCCCCCTCGTGCTCCGGGCGCTGCCGGACGAAGGTGGAAAGCGTCTGCCCCGGCCCCACTTCCAGCAGCACGCGGCCCGGCTCCGCCAGCAGCTCCGCGACGCCTTCCGCAAAGCGGACGGTGCCCAGCATGTGGCGCGTCCAGTACGCGGGATCGGTCGCCTCGTCGTCCGTGATCCACGTTCCCGTCACGTTGCTGAGCATGGGGATGCGCGGCGGGCTCATCCGCACCCGCGCCACACGCGCCGCCAGCCCCTGCGCCGCCGGCGCCATCATCGCCGAGTGGAAGGCGTGCGTGGTGGGCAGGCGGCGCGCGGTGCGGCCGGCGTCCGCCAGCGTCTTCTCCAGCGCCGCGACCGCATCCTCCGGCCCGGAGACGACGGTCAGCCCAGGCGCGTTCACCGTGGCGATCGACAGCTCGGCGGGGTGTCCCTCTCCCGGCCCCTCCCCGCTCGTTCCTCGCGGAGAGGGGAGAAGGAGGGGGCGGAGATCGGCTTCATCCATCGACACCGCCAGCATGGCGCCGGCGGGGAGCGCCTGGATCATCCGGGCGCGGTCGGCGACCAGGGCCAGCGCATCCTCCAGCGTCAGCACGCCGGCGATGCAGGCGGCCGCGTACTCGCCCAGCGAGTGGCCGATCACAGCCTCGGGGACGATCCCCCAGCTCATCCACAGCTTCGCCATCGCGTAGTCGATGACGAACACCGCGGGCTGCGCCAGCTCCGTCCGATTCAGCCGGTCCGCGCCTTCGATCGGCTGCGCGCGGCCCATCATCGCCCGGAAGTCGACCCCGCCCGACGGCGCCGCGTCCGACGGCGCGTCACCGGAGAAGAGGACCTCGCGGATGTCCATCCCCAGGTGCTGCGTAAGGATCTCGGCGCAGCGGTCCACCTCGGCGCGGAAGGCGGGCTCGGCCTCGTACAGCCCGCGCGCCATCTGCGGATAGTGGTCGCCCAGGCCGGGGAAGAGGAACGCGACGGAGCGCGTGCCGGTCTCCGCCAGCGCCGAGGCGGTGCGCTCCGGCGTCCGCTCGCGCACCCGCGTGGCCGCGTCCTCGCCCTCACGGACCACGACGGTGCGGCGCCAGGCAAAGGCGCGGCGGCCCTCCTGCAGCGTGAAGGCGACGTCCGCCAGCGGCAGCTCGGGATGCGCTTCCAGGTGCGCGGCCAGCCGGTCGGTCGCCGCGTCCAGCGCCTGCGGGCTGCGCGCGGAGAGGGCGAGCAGCTGCCAGGGGCGCGACGGGCCCGACGGCGCGGCGCGCGGCGCCTCTTCCAGGATCACGTGCGCGTTGGTCCCGCCGATGCCGAACGAGCTGACGCCCGCGCGGCGCGGCCCGCCGTCCGTCTCCCACGGCCGCAGCTCGCCGCGCACGACGAACGGACTCCCCTCGATCCGCAGCCTGGGATTGGGCGCGGTGAAGTGCACGGTGGGCGGGATCTCCGCGTGCTCAATCGCCAGGATCGTCTTGATCAGCCCCGTCACCCCCGCGGCCGTGTCCAGGTGGCCGGTGTTGCTCTTGACCGCGCCCACGGTGCAGAAGCCGGTGCGGTCCGTGTGCGCGCGATACGCCTTCGTAAGCGCGGCGATCTCGATCACGTCGCCCAGGTCCGTGGCGCTGCCGTGCGCCTCCACGTACTGGATAGTGTCGGGATGCACGTCCGCCGCGGACAGCGCCTCGGTGATGACGGACGACTGCCCCTCCACGCCGGGCGCGGAGAAGGCGACGCGCGCCGAGCCGTCGTTGTTGATGGCGGAGCCCTTGATCAGCGCGTGCACCGGGTCGCCGTCGCGCAGCGCGTCGCCCAGCCGCTTGAGGGCGACCACGCCCACGCCGCTGCCGGAGACGGTGCCGCCGGAGCGCGCGTCGAAGCTGCGGCAGTGCCCGTCGGGCGAGACGATGGTGCCGGGCCCGTGCAGGTAGCCGCTTTCCTGGGGGATGAAGACGGTGGCGCCGCCGGCCAGCGCCAGGTCGCTCTCGCCGCTCAGCAGGCTCTGCACGGCCAGGTGGACGGCCACGAGCGAGGTGCTGCAGGCGGTCTGCACGCTGAGCGCGGGGCCGCGCAGCCCCAGCTTGTAGGCGGTGCGCGTGGCGATGAAGTCCTTCCCCGCCGCCAGCGACGCCTGCAGCCCGCCCAGCGACTCCATCAGCTCGTCGTTGGGGAGCACGTGGCTCTGGCTGTACATGGGCGAGCCGGCGCCGGCGTACACGCCCACGCGGCCCTGCACGCGCTCGGGAACGTAGCCGGCGGATTCCAGCGCCTCCCAGGCGCACTCCAGGAACAGCCGGTGCGAGGGCTCCAGCACCTCTGCCTCGCGCGGCGAGTAGCCGAAGAAGCCGGCGTCGAAGCGGTCGATGCCGCCCAGCCTGCCGAACGCCCGCACGTAGCCGGGCGCCGCCAGGTACTCGTCGGGGATGCCCGCTTCGCGCAGCTCGTCCTCGGTGAAGTGCGTGATGGTCTCGCGCCCTTCGCGCAGGACGTTCCAGAACGTGTCCAGGTCCTCGGCGCCGGGAAACCGCCCCGCCATGCCGACGATGGCCACGTCGAACTCGCCGCCCTGCTGCTCGTCGTCCAGCTGCATATCCTGCTCGTGCTCGCGCATCTGCTTGCCTGTAGGTGTAAGAACCGCGTTGTGTTTTCGATCACCCGACTGCGACCTGCTTCCAACTGCGTCCGCGGGGTGCCCCTCCCCCGCAGTTTGGGGGAGGGGTCGCCGCGAGCCGCGAGGAACGAGCGGCGAAGACGGCGGGGGAGAGGGCCCCCCGCGTCGCAGACGCGGGCCTCTGCCCCTCGCACCCATCCGTCCGGCGCACCCCACCGCCCGGTGCGACGTGTATCCCCTCTCCCACGCAGTTTGTGGGAGAGGGCAGGCGAGGAACGAGCCGGGTGAGGGCCCGGCGAGGGCTACCGCGTCCGCTGCCGCCGCATCATCTCCCGCCTGCTTGTACCCCGCTCGGTCCCTTCCGCCGGCGCGGCGTCGGGCGCGTCGGCGGAGTCCACGTCCAGGTGAGCGGCCAGGGCGGCGACGGTGGGGAACTGGAAGAGCTCCACCACCGTCGGCTCCCGCCCCAGCTCCGCCGCCAGCCGCTCCTGCATCTTCGCCACGAGCATGGAGTGCCCGCCGATCTCGAAGAAGTTGTCATCCAGCCCCACGCTGGCGATCCCCAGCACCTCCGTCCACACCTTCGCGATCCGCCGCTCCAGGCCGCTCTGTGGACGGGCGGCGGCGCTCGGCTCCACCACGGGCTCGGGGAGCGCGCCGCGGTCCACCTTGCCGTTGGGGTTCGTCGGCAGCGCGTCCAGGGCGACGAAGATCGCGGGGACCATGTAGTCGGGAAGGCGGCCGCGCAGGTGCTCGCGCAGCGCGCCCACGGGCGGCACCCGCGCGCCCTCCGCGGGCGCCAGGTACGCCACCAGCCGCCCGCCGCCTTCGCGCCGCAGCACCACGGCCGCCTGCGCCAGGTCGGTGTGGGCCAGCAGCGCCGCCTCGATCTCGCCCACCTCGATGCGGTAGCCACGCAGCTTGATCTGCTCGTCCAGGCGCCCCAGGAAGTCCAGCTCGCCGTTGGGCAGCCAGCGCACGCGGTCGCCGGTGGCGTACATCCGCGCGCCCGGCGGTCCGAACGGGCAGGGGATGAAGCGCTCCGCCGTGAGCGCCGGCCGCCCCAAGTAGCCGCGCGCCAGCCCCACGCCCGCCAGGTACAGGTCGCCCGCGACGCCCACCGGCACCGGCTCCAGCCGCGCATCCACCACGTAGTTGCGCTGGTTGGGCATCGCCCGGCCGATGGAGGGAAGCCCCTCGCCCGCGGAGGGCACGTCGCCGCCCGTGCTGCCCACGGAGTTCTCGGTGGGGCCGTAGACGTTGACGAGCCGCAGCCACTCCGGCGGGCGCATCCGCAGCGCGTCGCCGCCGGTGGACATCAGGCGCAGGGCGCGCGGGCGGGGCGCGCCGTGGCGCAGCGCGTCGAACAGGGCCTCGGCCAGGGGCGTGGCGGCGGACCAGTCGGTGACCCCTTCCGCGTCGGCCCAGCGCAGCATGGCGGCGGGGTCGTTGCGAATCCCCTCGGGGACCACGGACAGCGCGCCCCCCACCACCAGCGGGCACCAGATCTCCACCACGCTCACGTCGAAGGCGGGGCTGCCGAACAGCACGCAGCGGTCGCTCTGGCACAGCCCCGAGTCCGGGATGGGATACCATCCCAGCAGGTTCGCCATGCCGCGGTGCGGGATCGCCACGCCCTTGGGCCGGCCGGTGGAGCCGGAGGTGAAGATGACGTACGCCAGGTGCTGCCCGTCCACCTCCACCGCCAGGGCCTCCGCCGGCTCCGCCGCCAGCGTGGCGTCCGTGTCCAGCTCGATCACCGTGGCGCCCGTTTCCGGAACGCGCGCGCGCAGCCCGGCGCGGGTGAGGACGACGGAGGCGCCGGCCACCTCCAGCATGTACGCGGCGCGCTCCGCGGGACCGGCGGGGTCCAGCGGCAGGTAGGCGCCGCCCGCCTTGAGGATGGCCAGCTGCGCCGTGACCAGCGCGGCGGAGCGCTCCAGCACCACGGCCACGGGGATGTCCGGCCCCACGCCCAGCCGCCGCAGCCGGTGCGCCAGGCGGTTGGCGGCCGCATCGAGCTCCCCGTACGTCAGCCGCCCGTCCGCCGCGTCCACCGCCGGCGCGTCCGGCGTCCGCCGCGCCCACGCCTCGAAGCGGCGGTGCGCGGGGGTGGCGTCGAAGGGCGCGTCCGTGGCGTTCCACCCCTCCACCACCAGGCGCCGCTCCTCGTCCGCCATCATCGGCAGCGAGCGGATGGGGGTCGATGGATCCGCCGCCGCGGCGGCCAGCAGGGTGCGCAGGTGCTCCGCCATCCGCCGCGCGGTCGCCGCGTCCCAAAGGTCCGACGCGTAGACCAGCGCGCCGGAGAGCCGCCCCTCCGTCTCGCCGACGATCATCGACAGGTCCACCTTGGCGGGCGCGTCCTCCAGCTCGCCCGCCTCCACCGCCAGGCCCGCGAAGCTGCCGTGCGCCTCCGGCGCGCCGGTGACGAGGGAGAACATCACCTGGAACAGGGGGCTGCGCGCCAGGCTGCGCTCCACCTTCAACTCGTCCACCAGCCGCTCGAACGGCACCTCCTGGTGCGCGAAGGCATCCAGCGACGTCTCCCGCACCCGCCGCAGCAGCTCCGCGAACGTGGGATCGCCGGAGACGTCCGTCCGCAGCGCCAGGGTGTTGAGGAAGATGCCGATCAGCCCCTCCGTCTCCCGCGGCGAGCGCCCCGCGATGGGGCTGCCGATCACGATGTCGTCCATCCCCGACCAGCGATGGAGGAGGACGTAGAAGCCGGCCAGCAGCGCCATGAACGTGGTCGCGCCGTGCTTGCGCGCCATCTCGCCCAGCGCCGCGGACACCTCCGCGTCCAGGTCGAAGAGCACGGTGCCGCCGCGAAAGCTCTGCACGGGGGGGTGCGGGCGGTCCGTCGGCATCGCCAGCGTGGCCGCGCCGGCCAGCCGCTCGCGCCAGTAGGCCAGCTGCCCCTCCATGGCCGGGCCCTGCAGCCGGGCGCGCTGCCAGAGGGCGTAGTCCGCGTACTGCACGGGGAGGGGCGGCAGCGTGGCGGGGGTCCCGTCGCGCTCCCCCGCGTACAGCGCTTCCAGTTCGTCGAACAGCACGTCCAGCGACCACGCGTCGCCCACGATGTGGTGCATGGACAGCAGCAGCACGTGGTCGTCCGCGCCCAGGCGCAGCAGCCGCGCGCGCATCACGGGGCCGTGCTGCAGGTCGAAGAGCGTCTCCATCTCCACCCGCATGTGCCGCCGCACCTCAAGGTCGCGCTCCGGCTGCGGCAGCGCGGAGAGGTCGTCCACCGGAAGCGGGATGCGCAGCTCCGGGAGGATGTGCTGCACGGGCCCGCCGTCGCGGAGCGGAAAGACGGTGCGCAGCGACTCGTGCCGCTCCACCAGCGCGTCCAGCGCCCGGCGCAGGGCGTCCGCGTCCAGCGCGCCCCGCAGCCGCAGCGTAAGAGGGATGATGTAGGCGTTGGACGCGTCGCCCATCCGCTCCACGAACCAGAAGCGCTGCTGCGCAAAGCTCAGCGGCACGTCCCCGTCGCGCGGCTGGGGGACCAGCGGGGGCGCGGGGGGCACGCCGCCCGCGCGCGCCGCGACGGCCCGCGCCGCCAGCTCGGCCACGGTGGGCGCCTCGAAGATCACCCGCAGCGGCAGCTCCGCGCCGAACGCTTCGCGCAGGCGCGAGACGACCTGCGTCGCCCGCAGCGAGTGCCCGCCCAGGTCGAAGAAGTTGTCGTGCACGCCGGGACGCACGCCCAGAATGCGCTCCCAGATGTCCGCCACCAGCTCCTCCGCCGGCGTGCGCCCCGGCGACCGGTGCGCGGGCGCGGCGGACGACGCCGGCGCGGGCAGGGCGCGGCGGTCCACCTTGCCGTGCGCATTCAGCGGCAGCGCGTCCAGCACCACCCACTCCGTCGGCACCATGTGCGCGGGAAGCGTCGCCGCCAGCGCCTCCCGCAGCGCCGCGGGCGACGGCCGCGCGTCGGTCGACGGCGTGACGTAGGCGACCAGCCGCGTATCCCCCGGCGTGTCCTCCCGCGCCACCACCGCGGCGGCGCCGACCTCCGGGAGCGCGGCGAGGGCGGCCTCCACCTCCCCCGGCTCGATGCGGAAGCCGCGGACCTTCACCTGAAAGTCCATCCGGCCGAGATAATCCAGCTGCCCGTCCACCCGCCAGCGGACGCGGTCCCCCGTGCGGTACATCCGCGCGCCGGCCACGCCGCCGAAGGGATCGGGGAGAAAGCGCTCCGCGGTCAGCGCCGGGCGGCCGAGGTAGCCGATCCCCACCCCCACGCCGCCGATGAACAGCTCGCTGGTCGCGCCCGGAGGGACCAGGCGGAGCGTGGAATCCGTCACCCACGCGCCCACCCCCGGCGCCGGCGCGCCGATCGGCGGCTCACCGTCCCCGTTCAACGGGGGCGTGAGGGTGCAGAAGATGGTCGTCTCCGTCGGCCCGTAGACGTTCACCAGCTCGCGCCCCGTGCCCCAGCGCCGCGCGACGGAACGCGGCAGCGCCTCGCCGCCCACGAAGACGGTGCGCAGCGCGGGGAGGTCCGCCTCCGGCGTGGCCGCCAGCATCGTGGGCACCGTCACCAGCGCGTCGATGCGCTCGGCGCGCAGCAGCTCCGCCATGTCCGCGCCGGGCGCCATCCGCTCGCGCCGCGCGATCACCAGGCAGCCGCCGTGCAGCAGCGACGCACCCAGCTCCATCACGAACAGGTCGAAGGTGAAAGGCGTGGACTGCAGCATCCGCGCGCCGGGCGCCAGCCTGCGCGCCCCCGCCCCCACCGCCGTCGCGATCCCCCGGTGCGGCACCACGACGCCCTTGGGGATGCCGGTGGATCCGCTCGTGTACAGCACGTACGCCGCGTCCTCCGGCGTCACATCGACATCGAGCGGATGCGAGGGATCGGCGGATGACGCGGCCTCTTCCTCCACGACGTCCATCAGCGGCACGACGTCGTCCGCGCCCTCCGCCGGCCGCCGCTCGGTGAGCAGGACCACGGCGCCGGAGTCCGCCAACACGCGGCGGCGGCGCTGCGGCGGATCGCGCGGATCGACCGGAAGGAACGCGGCGCCGCTCTTCATCACCGCCAGAAAGGCGACGGGCAGTTCCAGCGATCGCTCCAGCGACACCGCCACCAGCCGGCCGGCCCCCGCGCCCCGCGCCCGCAGCCGCCGCGCCAGCCGATTCGCCCGCGCCTCCAGCTCCGCGTAGGAGACGGAGCGCCCCTCGAACTCCAGCGCGGGCGCATGCGGCGTGCGCGCCGCCTGCGCCTGGAACAGCCGCCCGAACGTCGCGAGCGTATCCACCGCCTCGCCGCGGCCCAGCGTCTGGATCGTCCGGCGCTCCTCCTCCGTCAGCACGTCCAGGGTGGCCAGCGGGGCCGCGGCGGACCGGCTGAGCGCGGCGACCGCCGTCCGCAGCGTGGCCATGATCCGCCCCACCGCCTGTTCGCCGAAGCGGCGCGGATCGTAATCCAGCCGCAGCTCCAGCTCCTCCCCCGGCGCCACGACGAGCGTGATCGCGTAGTTCACCCGCGCGGTGACTTCCGTCGCCAGGACGTGGAGGGCATCGTCGCCGTCGTCCTCGCCGGCCACGGAGATGGGCGCGTTCTCGAAGACGTAGGTGGATTCGAAGAGCGGGCGGTCGCGCGGCACGGCGCTCCACCCCTGCACGTCCACCAGGCTCACGTGCTCGTGCTGGCGGATTTCGCCCTGCGCGTGCTGCACCGACGCCAGCCACTCGCCCACCGTGCCGCGCTCCGGCACGCGCACGCGGAAGGGGATGGTGTTCAGGAACAGGCCGATGGTCTGCTCCACCTCCGGCACCTCCGCCGGCCGCCCCGCGACGATGAAGCCGAACACCACGTCGCCCTCACCCGACCAGCGCGAGAGCGTGAGCGCCCACGCGCCCTGCACCAGCGTGTTGAGCGTGATGGCGTTCTCGCGCGCGAACGCGGCCAGCCGCCGGTGCTCGTCCGCGGGGAGGCGGACGCGCAGGGTGGCGTGCTCCTCGGCCACGGCGGCGCCGCCGCGGTCCAGCGGCAGCGGCGTGGCGGCGGGAAAGCCCGCCAGCTGCGCGCGCCAGAACGCCTCGTCGGCGGCGGGATCCTGCTTCTGCAGCCACGCCACGTAGTTGCGGTACCTGGGCGCCGGCGGCAGCTGCAGCGCCCGCCCCTCGCGCTCCGCGCGGTAGAAGGCGTCCACGTCGGCGAAGAGCAGCGGCGCGCTCCAGCCGTCCAGGATGACGTGGTGAAAGGTGAGGATCCACAGCTGCCGCCCATCCACCTTTGCGTACGTCACCCGCAGCAGCGGCCCCTTCGACAGGTCGAAGCCGCGGATGCGGTCCGCCTCCAGGAACGCGTCCAGCTCCGCCCGCCACTCCGCCTCCCGCATCGCCGACCAGTCCAGCCGCTGCACCTCCACCTCCGCCTGCCGATACACCACCTGCAGCGGCTGCGGCACGTTCTGCCAGATCAGCCCTGTGCGCAGGACGGGGTGCCGGTCCACGGTGCGCTGGATTGCGCGCGCGTGGGCCTCCACGTCCAGCTCGCCGCCGGCCAGCATGGGCCACTGCTCCACGTACGCGCCCGTCTCCGGAGAGTAGAGCGCGTGGAACAGCAGCCCCTGCTGCAGGGGCGAAAGCGGGTAGATGTCTTCGACGTTCTTGCGGTTCACGAGAACTGCAGTGCGAAAGTACGAGAGTGCGAAAGTGCGAAAGTGCGAAAGTGCGAAAGTGCCTGTCTTCGAACGGTTTAGAGCTGGCGCCGGCAAGCGGGCCCCGTTACTCGCTTAGGCTCGCACCTCCCCCAAAAACCCCTGGGGGAGGTGGACTTCGATCCCGCTCCGACACTGTCCGAAGCGCACCGAAGCCTGCCTCACACCAACCTCCCCCGGCTGTTTCGGGGGAGGTGGGCCGGTGGTGCCGGCCCGGAGGGGGCCTGCTCGGAGCCTGCCGAAGCGCGCGAGTCCCTGCCCCACACCCAACCTCCCCCAGTCTTTTTTTGGGGGAGGTTCGAGCCTGAGCGAGCGGAGGGGGCGCGGCGGGCGCAGTACGGTGCCGTTCGTCGCACCCCGGTTCCGTCCCCCCTACCCCAGCTGCTCGAGCAGCGCGTCCAGGTCGTCCTGGTCCAGCCCCGACAGCGCGAAGTCCGACGGGGTGTAGCCGCCGGCGTGCGGGTCGCGGCAGTGGGCCACCAGCTCGCGCAGCGCGTCCATGTATCCCTCCGCCAGCCGCTCGACCGTCGCGCGCTGGTGCACCTTCGTGCCGCACCGCCACACCACGTACAGCCGCCCGCCGAACACCGACGCATCCACCGACAGCAGGTGCGTACGGTTGGCCCGCGGGCTGTGCATGGGCTCGAAGTGGGCGTCGGCGGCGTGGGGGAACGGGCCGTCGTCGGCCGAGACGCCGTCCAGCTGCCCCAGGTAGTTGAAGCTCACGTCCGGCCGCCGCCGCGCCGCCAGCGCCGCGCGCGTCTCGTCATCCCCCATGTAGCGCAGCAGGCCATACCCCATCCCCTTGCGGGGCAGCGCGCGCAGCTGCTCCTTGACCGTCTTCAGCGCCTCGCCCGGCTCTTCGGGCACCTGCAGCCGCACGGGGTAGATGGCGGTAAACAGCCCCACCGTACGCGCCAGGTCCACGTCCGGGAACGTCTCCTCGCGGCCGTGGCCCTCCATGTCCAGCCACAGCGCCTCGCCCGTCCAGCGGCCGAAGGCGCGGGCCAGGCCGGCCAGCAGCACGTCGTTCACCTGCGTGCCGTACACGGGGGGCACGTCCTGCAGCAGCGCCGTCGTGTCCGCCGCGTCCAGCGCCACCTGCACCGTCGCGGACTCGTCCTCTCGATTGGATCCGCCGGCGAAATCCACCGGCAGCGGCGCGGCATCGCCCTGGCCCAGCCAGTAAGCGGCCTCCGCGCGCACCTCCGCCGAGCGCGCCAGCTCCGCCATCCGCTCCGCCCAGCGCTTGTACGACGTGGTCTTGGCGGGGAGCGCGATCGGCTCGCCGCGCAGGACCTGACCGTAGGCGCGCTCCAGGTCCGTGTGCACCAGCTCCAGCGAGATGATGTCCACCACCAGGTGGTGCGCCGCCATCGCCAGCCGCTGCCGGCCCCCGCCCATCTCGAAGACGACGAAGCGGACGATGGGCCCGTGCTCCAGGTCCAGCGACCCCTGCACCCGCGCCGCGTGCGCCGCGAACGCCGCGTCCCGCGCATCGCCGTCGATGCCGGAGAGGTCGATGCGCTCGATGGCCGGCGCCTCGCCCGGCTCGCCGATGGTCTGCGTCCACCCGTCCACCGTGCGCGAATAGCGCATCCGCAGCGCGTCGTGGTGGTCCAGCACCGCCGCCGCGGCGCGCTCCAGTGCGGCGTCGTCCAGCGCGTCCCGCGGCTCCAGCAGGATGGCCATGTTCCAGTGGTGCGGCTCCGGCTGGTCCTGCTCCAGGAAGAACCGCTGCGTGGGCGCCAGCGGCACCTGGCCGGTCACCGGGCCCTGCTCGGCCTCCACCGCCTGCGCCGAGGTGGCCACCTCCGCCAGCTCGGCGATGGTCTGGTGGACGAACATCTGCCGGGGGAGCACCTTCACCCCCTGCTCCGCCGCCCGGGCAATGATCTGGATCGACAGGATGCTGTCGCCGCCCAGCGCGAAGAAGTTCTCGTGGATCCCCACGCGCTCCACACGCAGGACCTTCGCCCACAGCTCGGCCAGCACCTGCTCCACGCGGTTGCGGGGCGCCTGGTACCCCTCCTCCGCCACGGCGCCGGCGGATTCCGGCGCGGGGAGCCGGGCGCGGTCCACCTTGCCGTTGGCGTTGAGCGGAATCTCGTCCAGCGCCACGAAGGCGGTGGGGATCATGTAGTCCGGCAGCCGCGCCTTGAGGAACGCGCGCAGGTCCGCCCCGGCGGCGTCGGGGCCCGCGGCGTACGCCACCAGCCGCCGCTCGCCGCCGTCCTCGCGCGCGATCACCACGCACTCGCGCACGGCCGGGTGCTCGCGCAGGGCGGCCTCCACCTCGCCCGGCTCGATGCGGAAGCCGCGCACCTTCACCTGCCAGTCCACGCGCCCCAGGAACTCCAGCGTGCCGTCCGCCCGCCACTTCACCCGGTCGCCCGTGCGGTACATCCGCGCGCCGGGTTCGGGGGAGAAGGGGTCGGCGACGAAGCGCTCGGCCGTCAGCTCGTCTCGATCGAGATAGCCCGCCGCCACCCGCCCGCCGCCGATGAACAGCTCGCCCGGCACGCCGGTGCCGCACGGCTGGCCGCGCCCGTCCAGCACGTACGCGCGCGTCGCCTCGATCGGCCGGCCGATGGGGATGGTGTGCGCGTCCTCCGCCACCTCGGTGATGGGGTGGACGACGGCGAAGACGGTGGTCTCCGTGGGGCCGTAGCCGTTCAGCAGCCGCTCCGGCGCCCCGCTGCGCAGACAGAGGCGCGCCGCCGCCGGATCCACCTTTTCGCCCCCCACCAGCAGGCAGCGCATGGTCCCGAAGATGTCCGGGATCTCGCGCACGTGGCGGGTAAAGAGCTGGCTGGTGAGGAAGCCCGCCGTAATCCGCCGCTCGCGCAGCGCCCGCGCAAAGTCCGCCGGCGACAGCACCACGTCGCGGTCGATGCCGACGGTCGTCGCGCCGTTCATCAGCGCGCCCCACACCTCGAAGACGGCTGCGTCGAACGAGAGCGCGGCCACCTGCATCACCCGGTCGCCGGGGCGGATGGCGATGAGCGCATCGTCCACGAAGGTGCGGACGATGGCGCGGTGCGGCGTAAGCACGGCCTTGGGGCGCCCGGTGGAGCCGGAGGTGAAGATGACGTACGCCGTGTCCTCCCCCCGCGCCGCGGCGGGGAGCGGCGACGCGTCCTCCGCCGCGATGGCGTCCGCGTCGCCCTCCAGGTCCAGCGCGGCGATCCCCTCGCCCGACAGTCCCTCGGGCGCGCCGCCGTCCGTCACCAGCACGCGGACGCCGGCGTCGGCGATCATGAAGGCCAGCCGGTCCGCGGGATAATCCGGATCCAGCGGCGCCACGGCCGCGCCCGTCTTCAGCACGCCGGCCAGCGCGGCGATCATGGCGGCGGAGGGGCCCGTCGTGAGCCCCACGCGGTCGCCCGGCCGCACGCCGAGCGCGATCAGCCGCCGAGCGACGCGGTTGGCGCGCGCGTCCAGCTCCGCGTAGGTCCACGCGGCGTCGTGGTACTCCACCGCCGGCGCGCCGGGCGTGCGCGCCACCTGCGCCTCGAAGCGCTCGATCGGCGTTCCGTCCAGCTGCATCCCGCGGTCGTTGACGCCCCACGCCAGCAGCCGCTCGCGCTCCGCGTCC